>JAAAPH010000073.1 GCA_009908415.1 Bacteroidota bacterium | reverse complement strand
GAGGGGCGGACGGCGGCCGGTTAGGAAGTCACAGCCGGCAGCACGTACTCGGCCAGCAGCGTGTAGATGCGTTCGTTGTGGTCGCCGATCCCGGACGGGCGGTTGTTGAGGTCCGAGGTGCAGACGACGACCAGATCCAGCCCCGGAATTACGAAGACGTACTGCCCGCCGTATCCCCACGCGAAATGCGTCCGGACGCCGGCAAACGCCTCGATCCACCAGAAGTAGCCGTACGAGAAGCCGCGGTAGGTGTCGAGCACGTAGCGCTGCATCGAGGCACGCACCCAGTTGGCGGGCACGATCTGCCGGCCGTTGTAGCGGCCCTCGTTTAGGTAGAGCTGACCAAACTTGAGCAGGTCGCGCGGCGAGAGCGCCAGATTGTTGCCGCCAAAGTAGATCCCCTGCGGGTCCTGTTGCCAGCTTGGCGGCGCGATGCCGAGCGGCCCGAAGAGGCGCGACTGCGCGTAGGCCTTCGTGCTCATCCCGGTGGCTTTCGTGAGGATCGCCGAGACGAGATGCGACGTACCCGTGCTGTATATCATGTCCGTGCCCGGCGGCCGTTCGATCGGACGGTTCAGGGCGTCGCGCACCCAGTCATCGCTCGTCACCCATGCGCCGTAGTTGCCGAAGCTCGTCGATTCGAGACCGGCCCGCATCGTGAGCAGGTCGCGCAGGGTGATCTGCCGTTTCCGGGGGTCGGCATTCTCGCCGAGGTGCTCGGGGAAAAACGGCGCGATGGGTTGGTCGAGGCTGTCGAGGTGGCCCTCCTCCAGCGCAATGCCCACCAGTGCCGACAGCACCGTTTTCGAGGCCGACTTGATGTTGGTGTCTTCGTTCGGCTGCATGCCCCGGTAGTAGTCCTCCGCTGCGATGTTTCCCCGGCGCGCGATGATGAGGCTATTGAGCGGCGCCAGGCCCTCGGCGTGGTCGAACGCCCGGTCCAGCGCGGCGCGAACGAAGCCGTGCGCTTCCGGTGGCTGCATCATCCAGCCCGGCTCGGCGGCGGCTTGGCCCACGGCGGGCCGGGCGAGCGCAAGCAACAGCAGGATGAGGGCAGCGGTGCGGACGCGCATGAGCAACGGCATCTGATGGACGAACACCATAGTAGGAGAAAAGTACTTTCAAGACATTGCGAAGTTTGCTCGTCGACGTTACATGGAGGGTACGATGGATACCGCAGAAGATCTGCTGGAAGCGGTGTGCGCCGGTCGGCCGGGGGTGGACGCGGAGATCCTGGAAGAGGTGATGAAGCTCGCCGTGGAATTGGCACGCGAGGGGCGGGAGGGCCGCAAGATCGGGACGATTTTCATGGTGGGGGATGCCGAGGGCGTTGTGCAGCGATCCCGCCCCATGATGCTCGACCCGTTGCAGGGGCATCCGGACGAAGACAAACACATCCGGGATCCCAACATGCGAGAGACGATCAAGGAACTGGCCCAGCTCGACGGTGCGTTCGTCGTTTCGAACAACGGCGTCGTGGGGACGGCCGCGCGGTACCTTGATGCATCATCGAGCGGGTTGGATCTGCCGCTGGGGTTGGGCAGCCGCCACATGGCCGCTGCTGCGATGACGCAAGAAACGAATGCCGTCGCCGTCGTCGTTTCCCAGAGTGCGGTGGTGCGCCTTTTCGACGACGGCGAGCTCGTGGCCGAGGTGCTCCCGGAGCTTTGGATGCTGAGCCGCTACAGCTCGCACATCGACGCGCCCGTGTTCACGCGCACCAGCGAGCAGGTCACCATCCGCAGTAAGGCGAGGTGACTGCGCGTGTCGAGTTGCCGTGTTGGGCGTCTGGGGCGTCGTTAGCGGACGCCATGGCGGCGCGCGTTCGGCCACCAATCGGGGCAACACGCCCTGGCGGTGTGGGTCGTTTTCGCACGTCGCCGTCAGACGATGCCCCGCTCCACCGGGCTCCGTATGCGCACGGACCATTCATGATTTGGCAGTAGGGGCGGACGAGCCACCGGGGCGATCTTGGAAGGCTCGTGGGAGCGATCAACGGGACCGCTGCCGGGACGTCCCGGCATAGGCTGGCCGCGCCCCTCGGTCGGCATCCGCCGCGCGCGGCATTATCTCAAGGCATTATCCCAAAAAGCGATCACCAGAAGAGAGGAGGGTACCCATGGAATACAAAACATCGCAGCGCCATGCCGTCGTGTTACTCATCCTGGTCGGGCTCATCCTGTCGGGGTGCGACTTGTTTTCGGATGACGACGACGAATGGGTGACGCGGGCCATCGACCGAACGCTGACCGGAGAGGGCGTGCCGGCTGGCGAGTGCCAAGGCGTGTACGCTGGATGGGCACAGATCGAGCTTTCGGGGACGGGCGAAGGGCCGCCCTTTGGCTCATCCACCCTCACAGCGACGGCCTGCTTCAATCTGGCGACCGGAACATTCGCGCCTGGCACCGGAACGGTGGTCGCCGAAAACGGCGACGAGGCCTATTGGACCTTCAACATCGAGTTGAACCTGCAAACGGGGGCGTTTACCGACTCTGGCGAGTTCACGGGCGGGACCGGGCGGTATGAGAACATCCACGGCACCTTTACCGGAGCGGGCACCATGGACATTCAGTTCGACGAGAGCGGTCAGCCCGTCTTTCCCATCCCCGTTACCGAAGACATAGCGGGCGTCGTCACTTATCGCAACTGATCAGGGGCATGCGCGCTTGAACCGCCTGGGGTGAAAGGGGTATCACAGGCGTTCCAGGACCTCGCGGGCGGCGAGCTTCTGGAGGTCGGCGAAGAAGGCGGCGCGCTCGGGCGGAAACTCGACGCCGCGGCGGTCGGCATCGCCGAGCAGGTCCTCGTCGTGCAGGATGCGCGCCACCTGGACGCCGCAGCCCCAGGAGAGCGTGACGCCCGCGCCGCCGTGCCCCACGTTGTGCACAACGGGGTGGTCGTGCTCGTAGGCCAGCTCCAGCCGCACGCCCGCGCCGTCCAGGTCGCGTGTAAAGCGGTAGCCGTACACGGCGCGCTCCACGGCATCGGCCACGTCGACGCCTGTCAGCGCGCGGATCAGTTCGCGGTTGAGGTCCAACACGGGCGCAGGCACCGCCACGCCGCCGATGTCGACCGTCGGGCCAACGATGGCATCGCCCGTCCAGTCGCCGTCCGCAACGGTTCCGTGGCGGCGGCTTCCGCCCAGCACCCACGCGTCGCGCCGCGGGTAAAAGTAGACGTCGCCGGGTGTGCCGTCGGCGGTCGGGTACACGTCCATCGACGGCGAGTAGTTGTACGAAAACGGCCCCCCGTCGCGGATGGCGAGGGGGGCGTCCGGCGGCGCGACGTGCAGCAGGCAGCCGCGGATGGCGTCGTAGGGGCGCGAGTCGGTGAACAGGTCGAGCGTGCCCATCCCTGTACAGTTGATCACCACATCGTCCGATAGGTTGCGAATCGAGGCGGGCGTCAGGGTCCGGTCGGCCACCGTGCCGGCGAGGGTCGTGTACAGCGCATGCAGCCGGGGGCGATACACGGGCGTTTCGGCGAACAGGATGTGGCAGGCCCAGCCATAGAGCGCGTCCGCGCCGGGACGGCGGGGCATGCCGGAGAGGCCGGAACCGTCCTCGGGCATCATGCGAAAGTCGCGCACCATCTCCGCGTAGGGCGGCGGCTCGACGGGCTGCTCGAACGCCTCCACCTGAGGCTGCCACCGCACGCCGAAGTCCTCCTCCTGCGCGAGCCGGTCGAAGAAGGCCGTCGACAGGCGCATGTGCTCGCCGAGGGCATCGATCTGCACGGTGTGGGGCAGCACGGACGCCGCGGGGTACAGGCTGGCGAAGGCGGGGTGGTGGACGGTCGGGTCGCTGTGGTCGCAGCGGCGGGCGGTGTAAATCGTCGTGGCATAGCCGAGCAGCTGAAGCACCACGCCGGTGGTCAGGCCGCTGAAGCCGCCTCCCAAGATGGCGACGGTACGCATGAGCACAGAGGCATTCGTGAGAAAGAGGAAGGGTCCAAAAGCTAGACAACCCACTCGCTGATGCCAAGCGGGCCGTCGTGAATACGCCGTTCATCCGAGAGGAGCGATGGC
>JAAAPH010000182.1 GCA_009908415.1 Bacteroidota bacterium | reverse complement strand
AGAACTGCACGCCGGGCGCGGTCGTGTGCACCGTCAGGACGCGGCCCGTCTGGGGCTCGACGACGCGGGCGGCGAGGGCGAGCGAGTCCTTCCCGGCCTCGCTTCGGTCCAGCACGAAGTTGTGATCGTAGCCGCCGCCGTACGCGATCTGCGGGTGGTCCGCGTCGATGCGGGCGCCGATGGGGGTAGGCGCGGTGAAGTCGAACGGCGTGCCGGCCACGGGACGCAGCTCGCCGGTCGGGATGAGCGTCGCGTCGACCGGTGTGAAGCGATTGGCATTCAGCGTGAGCCGGTGATCGAGCACGTCGCGGCGCCCGTCGCCGGCGAGGTTGAAGTACGTGTGCTGGCTCAGGTTGACGGGCGTCGTTTCTGTCGTCGTAGCCTCGTAATAGACGATCAGTTGATTGTCATCGGTCAGCGTGTAGCGGACCGTCGTGTCGAGGGTGCCCGGGTAGCCTTCCTCGCCGTCGGGGCTCGTGTACGAAAGCTCGATGCCCGCCCCGTGCTCGCCGACGAAGGGCCGCGCGGCCCACACGCGCTGGTCGAACCCCACCGTGCCGCCGTGCAGGTGATTGGGGCCGTTGTTGGTCGCCAAGTCGTACGTCTTCCCGTTGAGCGTAAAGCGTCCCCCCGCGATGCGGTTGGCATAGCGCCCGACGATCGCGCCGAAATACGGCGATTCGTCAAGGTACTTGTCGAGCGTCTCGTAGCCCAGCACGACGTCGTCGACGTTGCCATCGCGGTCGGGTACGCGCAGCGAGAGGATGATGCCGCCGTAATTCATGGCACGCAGCTCCACCCCATTTGCGTTGGTCAGCGTGTACAGCTTGACGAGCCGGCCCGTCTCGGTCGTGTCGAAGGGCTGGGCAAGCACGGAGCGGGAGGCGTCGGCCGGTTGCGCTTGGCCCTCCTGCGCCCCAATGGCTGCGGACACGAAAAGTACGAAGAGCAGCAGATAAATCATCATCGTCATGGGCGAGGGGGGATCCAGGGGGAAAACGTCCGTCGAGTCGAGAAAGCCGGTGGGGCGTGCAGGACGAGGCATGCTGAACAAGCTACGGCAAAGGTAGAAAACACGGGGCGCTGATGCATCAACGCAGCATCTTGACATTGAAAATAGGCAGCGATACGCTGAATAGGAAAATCAACGTGACGTTCGCGTCTGGGGGCTGCTCAACGACGAGCCTTTACGATCAGTCCTTGCCCCTTCGCGGCCTGTCTGTTCGCCCGTCGCTCCGTGCTCACCACCCCCTCGCTTCCTATGACGCGCTCGCTCAGTCTGAATGCTCTCGTGTTGGGAGTGGCGCTGCTGCTGCCCGCCATCTCGCATGCTCAATCGGAGCCCTGGCAGCCCGCCGAGGGGCCGCTGATGACGCGCTGGGCCGACGATATCGATCCTGAAAATCCGCTGCCGGAGTATCCGCGCCCCAGGATGGAGCGGGCCAGTTGGACGAATTTGAACGGGCGGTGGGATTTTCAGATCAGCGACAAGCAGGGCAAGGGCGAATACGACGATCAGATTCTGGTGCCCTATCCGGTGGAGTCGGCACTCTCGGGCGTCATGGAAACGGTCGGCGCGAAGAACCGGGTGTGGTACCGGCGGGCCGTCGAGGTCGCTGCGCCGGGGCCGGGGGAGCGCGTGCTCCTGCATTTCGGCGCGAGCGACTGGGAGACGCACGTATTCGTGAACGACCAGCCTGTGGGTATGCACCAGGGCGGCTACGATCCGTTCACGTTCGATATCACTGACGCGCTCACCGGCGGCAGCGAGCACACCATCGAGGTCACCGCCTGGGACCCGACCGATCGCGGCCATCAGCCCGTGGGCAAGCAGACGCACGACCCGCGGAGCATCTGGTACACGGCCGTCACTGGGATCTGGCAGACCGTATGGCTGGAGCGCGTGCCGGCGACGTATATTCGCGATCTCAAGGTGACGCCGCAGGTGGGCCTGGAGCGCGTCAAGCTCGACGTGGACGTGGCCAATGCGCCGGATGCGTATCAGGTGCGCGCCGTGGTCCGCACCGACGAGGGCGAGGTGGCCCGCGCGACGGGGGCGCATGGCAATCGCCTCTTCGTTCAGTGGGACGATCCGCGGCTGTGGTCGCCCGACGACCCCTTTCTCTACGACCTGGAGGTGGCCCTGTTGGATGGCGATGGCAACGTGGTGGACCGGGTGTCCAGCTACGTCGGCATGCGGTCGGTTTCGGTCCAAGAAGCGAGCGATGGGCACATGCGGCTGTTTCTGAACGGCGAGCCCATCTTCCACATGGGCCCGCTCGATCAGGGCTGGTGGCCGGACGGGCTCTACCGGGCGCCCACCGATGAGGCACTGAGGTACGACCTGCAGGTCACAAAGGATCTGGGTTACAACATGCTGCGCAAGCACGTGAAGGTGGAGCCGCAGCGCTTCTACTATTGGGCCGACCGGATCGGCCTGCTCGTGTGGCAGGACATGCCGAGCGGCGACATGCGGCCAAATCAGATTCCGGGGCGCACGCCCGCGTCGGCCGCGCAGTTCAAGCAAGAGTACAAGGCCATGATCGACGCATTGTACCACTACCCGTCGATCGTCATGTGGGTGCCCTTCAACGAAGGCTGGGGCCAGTTCCAGACCGAAGAGATCGTCGCTTGGACGGAGGACTACGACCCGACGCGGCTGGTGAACAACGCCAGCGGATGGACCGACCGCGGCGTGGGCGACGTGATCGACGAGCACCACTACCCGGGGCCGGGCATGCCGACGCCGGAAGACACCCGCGCAGCCGTGCTCGGCGAGTACGGCGGGGAAGCGCTCGTCGTGGACGGGCACCTCTGGATCCAGGACTTCTCGCGGGCGCCCAGCCACTACGAAACGTCGCAGTCCGAGGAGGCGCTCCATGCCGCGTACGACCGGATGATCGAGGAGCTGATGCCCATGAAAGAGAAGGGGCTGGCGGCCGCCGTCTACACGCAGACGACGGACGTCGAGTCCGAGGTGAACGGGCTCATGACGTACGACCGGGCCGTGATCAAATTCGACGAGGCGCACATGCACCAGATGCACCGATCCCTGATCGAGCACCTGGGACTGACGCCGGACGGTTCGGGCTCGGATGGGCCGTGATCGGTTTGGACCATCGTGGCGCGTCACGGCGTGTCATGATGGCGCCGTCCACCGCTTCGCCGCGCCGACGCTGTGCTGCACCGTCCCTTTTCGCATCGCACCCATCGATAGCGCACACCCACTACTATGCCGTACGTCGTCACCGAGCCCTGCATCAACTGTAAGTACACCGACTGCGTCGAGGTCTGCCCCGTCGACTGCTTTTACGAAGGCCCCAACTTTCTAGCCATCCAGCCCGAGGAGTGCATCGACTGCAACGCCTGCGTACCGGTTTGCCCGGTCGAGGCCATCTACCCCGACGACGAGCTGCCCGCGGAGTACGAGCACTACACCCAGTGGAACGAGTACCTGGCCAACCAGTGGCGCGAGTTGGGCTACAACATCACGGAGACGAAGGAGCCGGCGCCGCTGGAGGGGGACTGTGAGGAGCAGGAGAAGTCGGAAGACGACATCCTCACCTGGGACGTGTAGTCTGGATCGTAGCGTTGAGCCGGGCAGGTATTCCGATGAAGGGTCATCGCACGATGACCAGCCGACGCGTTTGGATGTCGCGATCGCCCACGAGGCGGACGAAGTACACGCCGGTGGTGAGCTTCTGCGTGTCCAGGCGCACCGTTTGCAGCGTTTCGGCGGGGAGTATGCCGTCGTACAGGGTCGCTACGTGCTGGCCCACTACGTTGTAGAGGTGCAGCGTAGCGGGTCCCCCGCCGCGAAGCCCAAACTGCAACGTCGTCGTCCCACGGGCCGGATGGGGGGTGGGCGGCATCAGCGTGGTGCGGCTGGCAAGGCCGAGAGTGACCGAGACCACCTCGGAGAGTTGCGCGGTGCCGTCCGTGTCAATCTGCCGCAGTCGGAAGGCGTGCGTACCTGCAGCCAGCGCGTCCGTGCGGTAGCCATAGTGCTGAGCGTGCGATGTGGTGCC
>JAAAPH010000319.1 GCA_009908415.1 Bacteroidota bacterium | reverse complement strand
CGGGTCGAACACCTGCGCGATGCCGAGCGCCATCTGGAAGCCGATGATCTCGCCCGCGAACTGCACAGCCAGAAACAGGAACTGGGCGGTGAAGCCGATGACGAGCCCCGTCATGGCCTCCACCCCCACGGCGGCCATGAAGCCGAAGGCGTGGAAGGCGTAGCGGGGGGGCGGTTCGGCCACGAGGCCGGCCATGCTGTACGCCAGCACGAAGGCGAACAGCACGCGGATGCGCACTGAGAACGACTGCTGGTTGAAGAACGGCGCCGCCAGCAGCAGCCCGCTGATGCGCACAAAGACCAGCAGCACGCTCAGTAAATAATTCGGGTCGAGCAGGGACATCGCCGGGGGCTACCCACTTCGTGAGGGCATGGACGCGGGGGCGGGGGAAGGAGGCGGGTGGGGAGAAGGGACGCGTGGACGACACACCGTGCACGCGCTCATCCATGCATTCCCACCCTCGTTTCGGCCGGAATGGGATCTACTGCGACACCGACGGGATGGCCGTGAAGGCATTCATCGTGAAGTCGGTCAGGATACGGAGCATCCAGGGGGCGAGCAGGAGCAGTGCCAGGCCGAGGGCGAGCAGCTTCGGGATGAAGCTCAGCGTCATCTCTTGCATGGAGGTGACGGCCTGAAACATGCTCACGAAGAGCCCTACGAGCAGCGCGGCCCCGAGCAGCGGGCCGACGACCATGATCGTGGTTTCGAGCGATTGCTGAACCCAGTACAGCGCAACGTCAGAATTCATGACACGGTGAATAGTAATGAAAGAGAGTGAGTCACGCGCCCACGTAGCCGCGCACCACCGATTCCACGATGAGGTACCAGCCGTCGGTGAGCACGAAGAGCAAGAGTTTGAGCGGCAGCGAAATCATGATGGGGGGGAGCATCATCATCCCCATACTCATGAGCACGCTGGCCACGATGATGTCCACGATCAGGAAGGGAAGAAAGAGCATGAAGCCGATCTGGAAGGCGATCCGCAACTCGCTGATCACGAAGGCGGGCACGAGCACGTGCAGGGGCACGTCTTCGGCCGAGTCGAAGGCCTGGATGTTGGCCATGTCCATGAACAACATGAGGTCTTTGTCCCGCGTCTGGTTCAGCATGAACCGCTTTGTCGGGCGCAGGGCATTGTCCAGGGCCGTCTGCTGCGTGATCTCGCCCTGCATGTAGGGCCGGAGCGCGTTGTCGTTGACCTGGTCGATGACCGGATACATGATGAACACGGTCAGAAACATCGACAGGCCGATGATGAGCTGGGAGGGGGGCGATTGGCGCAGGCCCAGCGCCTGGCGCAGGATGCTAAACACGACGACGATGCGGGTGAAGCTCGTCATCATGAGGATGATGGCGGGCGCGACGGAGAGGACCGTCAGCAGCAGGAGCAGTTGGATCGGCAGGGCGAAGTCTTCATCGCCCCGCACGAGGTCGATGCTGGGGAAGGGGCCGAGCGTCGTGGAGTCGGGCGCGGCCGTAGCTGGGGCCGCTGGTGCCCCTTGCGCCCCTGCGCCTTCGGGCAGCGCCCCGGTCAGCAGCACGAGCAGCATCCCGGTCAGCACCACCCGTCCGAGTCCGGGCCGGTGCCATCGAATGGGAAGGAAGGGAAGGCTACGCATGCCGGCCGGGGTTCGTGTACTGGCGGAGAACGTCGGCGAAGCCCGACAGTGCGGCGTCGGGTGAGCCCTCCGGCGCGGCGCGGTCTGCCACAGGTGGGGCCGACGCCGACGCAAACGCCGCTTCCGAGTAGGTTTGCAGCAGCGTGATCTCGTTGGGCGAGACGCCGAGCAGCAGCACATCGTCCTGGCAGCGGACGAGCGTCAGGCGCTGGTCCTGGGCAATCGACAGGTGCCCGATGACGTGCATGGGCGCGGGGCCGCTGGACGCGGTGGGCGACTGCCGGCGCAGGTACAGCGCGAAGCCGATGCCGCCGGCCAGGAGCAGCACCACGACGATGCGGCCTGGCGTGAGGAGCTGGAAGCCAGCGTCCGATGAAGGGGACTGCGCCGCCACCGTGCCGGCCGCGTCTGAGCTTACAGGGGGCGGGGCATTGCTCGGGAGCAGCCATATGATGAGCCACAGCACGAACAGGGCGCCGACCAGCGCGAGGGCGCCTTTCATCAGACGCTGTTTTTTGTCTGACGATGCGTTGGAGTCCGACAGAAACGAAACCATGGGGGTCGTAAAGGCAAGAAGGCAATGAGGACCGCGCGCAATCTCCGGAAATGCTTGCGCGATGCAGTCTTGCCCTTCCGCTAAAACGGTGCCAAGCCCAAGATTATCGACGCAAAGGCGTGCGACTTAAATCGCACCCGCCCGGCGTCGCCAAAAAGAAGCGACGCATCGCCGGGGCCATGCGTCGCTTCGGGGTCGGGGTGGACCCGTACAATGGGGGACGCCAGGGTTACATCAGCGCCTCACTGCGCTTCTTCTTCGGAGCCAGGTTCGTGATGCGGATCCCAAACTTCTCATCGATGACGACGGCCTCGCCTTCGGCCACAAAGCGGCCATTGGCGTACAGGCTGAGGGGTTCGCCCACGAGCTTCTCCAGCTCGATGACGCTGCCGGACGTCAGTTGGAGCACATCGGAGAGGGGAAGGCGGCGGCGACCCAACTCGACGGAGACCTCCAGCTCGACCTCCGAGAGGAGCTCGAAGTTTTTGGTGTCGGCGCGCGGGCCATGAATTTTTTCCTCCCCGAGTTCGGAAAAATTCGCCGATGCGACGCTGACGCCGCCCTGTCCGGCCGGGGTCGGATCGGGCATGTCCTCGTCTTTCAATCCCGATCCAGGCCCCTCCGGATCCGCCGTTTCGGAGGCGGTCTGCGCAGGGGGCTCCGCAGCGGCTGGGGCCTCGTCGGGCGGTTGAAGCAGCAGCGCGTAGCCGCCGTACGAGGCGTCGTCGTACGTGAGCTGGAAGGGCACGCGCCACGCGGTGCCCGCCAGCGACGGCGCGGCCGTTCCCGGAAGGAAGGGTTCGATGGAGAGGTCAGGCAGTTTGACGTCGTGCGCCGACAGCTGGTTGCGGAGCGTGCCGTACCCCTGCGACGCAATCTCGCGGAAAAGGTCATCGACGCCCTCGTCGTCGATGTCGACGCGCCGGCCCAGCATCGACTCTGAGACGAGCTGAACCCAGGACCGGTCGAGGGCGACCATGAAGACCTCGTCCACGCCGACGACTAGGCCGGCATCGAGTTCGTCTTGGAGAACCGGACCGTCCGCCTCGGACGGCGCGTCCAGGTCGAGGGTCGCGTCGTCGCTCAGCAAGGTGGAAAGGAAGGCATTCAATGCCTCCTCGGCGATCGGCGCATATTTTTGTACAAGCTCAGCAGTCATAATGGTTACTGTTCCGTCTCGATCTGGTCCTTAACATCGGTGATTTTGATGGCCCGGTACGAGCCGGATTTGCCGGCGTTGGCCGCAAATTTTTCGCGTCCGTTCACGTACACGCGAAGGGTATCCTTCAGGCGGCGCTCCAAGGGGATCACGTCGCCTTCTTCCAACTGGAGCAATTCGGGGAGCGGGACGCGGGCGCGTCCGAGCTCCGCCCGCAGCTCCACCTCGGTGGTCTTCAGCTTGCTTTCGTAGCGCTCGCGCACTTCCGGCGGGGCCTCCGTGATGGCGCTGGAGAGCCACTGCTTCATGTCGGAGGTGGCCAGCATCTTCTCCAGCAGGATGTATGGATAGCAGATGTTGATCGACGAGGTCTGCTCGTAGATCGACACCTTGTAGTTGGCCACGAAGGCCGGCTCGGCCGCCGGGATGATCTGGACAAACTCGGCGTTCGTCTCGAAGGCTTCGACCTCCAAGTCGATCTCGATGGCCTGCTCCCAGGCGTTCTCCAGCTTGTCGAAGGTTTCGCCCATCACCTTCCACATGATCTTCTGCTCGATCTGCGAGATCTCCCGCTTCTCCTCGATAAACTCGCCGGGCCCGCCGAAGAGCTTCTCGATGGTGTAGATGGCCAGCCGCGGGTCGATCTCGAGCACGATCTTGTGGTCCAGGTCCACCACCTCGACCACGTAGATGGCCGACGGCGGGGC
>JAAAPH010000055.1 GCA_009908415.1 Bacteroidota bacterium | reverse complement strand
TGCATGCGCCCCGGGGCGGAGAGGGCTGTCGCGTGGAATGAAGACGAACAATGCATGTACCTGTCCATGAGAAACCGAACCGAATACGCAATGACGTGGGCGCGCCTGATGACGGTCGTCATCGTGGCTGGGGTCCTCGCTGCGTGCGAGTCGTCGCACCAAGCGCCACTGTTTTCGCGCCTGCCGGCGAGTACGACCGGCATCACCTTCGCCAATGAGATCGAGGGGCGCCCCGACCGGCACGTGTTGAACTACACCTATCTCTACAATGGCGGGGGCGTTGCGGCCGGCGATGTAGACGGTGACGGGCGGACCGACCTCTACTTTACGGCCAGCATGGGCCCCAACGCCTTGTACCTCAATCAGGGCGACTTCCGATTCGAGGACGTCACCGACGCGGCCGGCGTGCAGGACACGACCGGCTGGACCACCGGCGTCACGATGGCGGACGTAAACGCCGACGGGCACCTCGACATCTACGTCTGCAAGTCCGGCCCCATCGGCGCGCCCCATCGCGCGAACAAGCTCTATCTGAACAAGGGCGACGGCACCTTTACGGAGCGCGCGGCCGCGTACGGGCTCGACGCCACCGCGTATTCGACCCACGCCACCTTTTTTGACTACGACCGAGACGGCGACCTCGACCTGTATCTGCTCAACAATCCGCCCATCCGGGACTCACGGATCAGTGCCCGGCCCACTTTGCAGCAGCGCCGCGCGTACGCGAACGATCAGCTGTACCGGAACGAGACGGATGCCACCGGGGCCGGACGATTCGTCGACGTGACGGGCTCGTCCGGCCTGGTAACCGACGCTATTGGATTTGGCTTGAGCGCGACGGTGAGCGACATCAACCAGGATGGCTGGCCGGACGTGTATGTGGCCAACGACTTTAACGTCGAGGATCGGCTTTATATCAACCAGCGCGACGGCACCTTCGACGAATCGATCCACGACTGGATCGACCACATCTCCCGCTCGTCGATGGGCGCCGACATTGCCGACTACAACAACGACGGCCGCCCCGACATCTTCGTGGCCGACATGCTCCCCGAGGACCACCGTCGACAGAAAGTGCTGAACGTTGGTCAGCGGTCCCGGATCGAGTACCAGTACGTCCGGAACACGCTCCAGCTAAACAACGGCAACGGCAGCTTCAGTGAGATCGGGCGCCTCGCGGGCGTCGCGAGCACCGATTGGAGCTGGGCGGCCCTCTTCGCCGACTTCGACCTCGACGGCTACAAGGACCTCTATGTCACGAACGGCATCCGGTACGACTACACGAACATGGACTTCCAGTTTTCGGACTACGTGCCGGCGCTGCAACAGGGGGGCATGACGGAGGACGACCTCTTTGCGCTCGTCGATAACATCCCGTCCACGCCGACGCCGAACTACCTCTTTCGGAATCGGGGCGACCTCACGTTCGAAAAGAAGAGTGCTGCGTGGGGCGTGGACCAGCCGGGGTTCTCGAACGGGGCCGCCTACGCCGACCTCAATAACGATGGGGCGCTCGACCTGGTCGTCAACAACATCGACGAGTCGGCGTGGATCTACCGCAACAATGCCCGAGCACAGACGGATCATCATTATCTGCGGGTTGCGCTCGAAGGAAACCGCCAGAACCGTCGGGGCATCGGGGCGACCGTGCAGGTGACCGGCTCCGATGAGGGGCCGCTCGTGCAGGAGATGGTGATGGCCCGCGGCTTCCAATCCTCGGTCGAACCCGTCTTGACCTTCGGGTTGGGCGCTGCGGACACCGTGACCGTGTCCGTGACGTGGCCCGATCAGACGCGGCAGACCCTCGAAGAAGTGCCGGCGGACCAGACGATTACGCTGCGGCAGGAGGCGGCGCGGCCGGTCGAGCGGAGCGGAGCGGACGAGGCGTCGCCGACCCAGCCGGTGCAATCGGTCGCGGCATCGTCGAGGGGACTGGCCTTCCGCCACGAGGAAAATCCATACGAGGACTACCGCAACGAACCGCTCATTCCGCACATGCTTGCGCGGCTGGGGCCGGCTCTGGCGCGGGGCGATATAAACGGGGATGGACGCGACGACGTGTTCGTCGGCGGGGCCGCCGATCAACCCTCCGCCCTCTTCGTGCAGCACGCCGATGGGTCGTTCCGTGCCGCGTCGGTCGAGGCGTTCAAGGCCGATGCAGCGTACGAAGATGTGGCCGCCACCTTCGCGGACGTCAATGGCGACGGCCATCAGGATGTGTACGTCGTGAGCGGGGGGCGGGAGGCAGTCCGTCCGGAAGCCTACCAGGACCGGCTGTACCTCAACGATGGCACGGGCCAGCTTGCGGCGGCCCCCGATCGGTTGCCGTCTATCGAGAGCAGTGGGGGCGCGGTGGCAGCCCACGACTATGACGGCGACGGCGACGTCGATCTCTTCGTCGGGGGACGCGTCCGGGCCGTTGACTACCCGCTGACTCCCCGGAGCTACCTGCTGGAGAACGAAGGCGGGCGGTTCCGGGACGCCACCACGCAAGCGGCCGACGCCCTCCAACGGCCTGGGATGGTGGCGGACGCCCACTGGGTGGACCTCATCGGCGACGGCGCACAGGAACTGGTGATCGCCGGTGAATGGATGCCGATCCGGGTGTTCCAGCAGAACGGGCCTGGCGAGTTCGCGGAGGTCACCGACCAACTCGGGCTGTCGCGGTCGAATGGCTGGTGGAATCGCCTGGGCATCGCGGACTTCGACGGCGATGGCGACCTCGACGTGATGGCCGGCAACCGCGGCCAGAACATGCGGATCGATGCCCAGCCTGAGGCGCCGGCCTCCATGTATGCAGGCGACTTTGACCGCGACGGGCGGGTGGAGCCCATCATGAGTCACTACATCGACGGGACGGAGCGGCCGGCGCCGCGGCGCGACCGGCTGGTGGACGAGTTGTCCCTGCTGCAGGCCCGCTTCCCGACGTACGCGTCCTACGCCGAGGCGACGATGGACGAGATGCTCACCCAAGAGCAGTGGGAGCAAGCGCAACACTTCGTCGCATATACGTTCACGACGAGCCTCTTCGAGCAGCAGGAGGACGGCACCTTCCGCCGCCATGCCCTGCCCATCGCGGCCCAGTTTTCTCCGACACGCGGCATTGTCATCCGCGACCTCAATGGCGACGACCGGCCGGATGCCTTCCTGGCTGGCAACGACTTCACAGTACGCATGCCGTGGGGGCCATCCGACGCTGGAAAGGGCGTGCTGCTACTCAACCAGGGCGGCCTGGACTTCGAGGCGATGCGCAGCGCGGAGAGCGGTTTTTTTGCGCCAGGCGATGTGCGGAGCCTCCTCGCGGTCGAAACGAGTGACAGTCCCCTCCTGCTCGTCGGCAACAATAATGGGCCGCTCGGAGTTTTTCGGATCCCTCCCGGCGACCAGCCGCTGGCGGCACGATAGCCGGGCAGGTGCCACCCATCGGGAATCTCCCCACATCCGGATTCATCGCTAGATCGGTATGCCATTCTACGAAGCGCGTCTCATGCTCTATTTCGCAGGCCTTCTCCTGATGGGTGCCTGTGCCCAGTCGGGCTACGCGCAGGCCGACACGGAGCCGCTTCGCCATCCGCCGGCCGCAACCATCGCCATCGAGTGGGAGGTGCTGACGAACTTTGTCGACGACGGGGGCCGCTTCCGGTCGCAACTAAGGCTGACCAATCGGGGGGGAGTGGCTCTACCCGCGTCCGGATGGACGCTCTACTTCAACTTCCTGCGCCCGATCGACCCGGCCAGCACGCCGCCGTCGGTCTCCATCGAGCGCGCGAACGGCGATTTCTTTCGAATGACGCCCCAGTCAGGGTTCGCCCCGATCCGGCCCGGTGAACGGCGCGCCATTGAGTTCGCGTCGCCGGCCTCGGCCATTAAAACGGTCGACGCGCCGTCCGGCTACTATTTTGTGTTCGACGATGCGCAGGGCCAACCCGGACCGCCGGCCGTGGTCACGGACGCCTCGGTGGCGCCCTTCACCCGCCCCTGGCAGACGGACCGCGGGCCGACCGACGCGGTCCCCGTGCCGACGGCCGAATCACGCTTCCGCCAGCATCAG
>JAAAPH010000409.1 GCA_009908415.1 Bacteroidota bacterium | reverse complement strand
ACGACACGACGCCATGAAAGCCGTTACCACGCCCGACGCGCTGGAGAAGCTGGCGCGGCAAATCAAAACACTGGACGAGCAGGCGGACGTCTATTTCCTTCCGTTCGACCCGCACGACGGGCCGAGCCGCGACAACGACATTCACATTGCCGTCCTCGCTGACGTAGACGATGCGCGGATGTCGACGCTGAGTGAAGGCATTGCCGAGCTCTTGGAAGCCATCAATCTTGAGCTTGGCTTTGACCCTTTCGTCGTGGCGCACCCCACCAATCGCAACGGCATGCTTGCTCGGACGGCCCGCGACGAGGGCGTGCGGTTGTGAAGGATCCCGCCCCAAAGGAATGGATCGAGAACGCGTATCGCCGTCTTGACGATGCGCTTTTTCTTTGCGAGGACGGTCGAGCGCGAACGGCCACGTCGCAGGTATATTATGCGCTCTACTACGCGTGCCGTGCACTCCTTGAGCAGGAAGAATTTTACTTTCAGCGGCATACCTCAGTTACCAGCAATGTCGGACGTGTGGAGCGATATCGGCGTCATCTCAATACAAGCTTCCCGACGGTCATGCAGTACCGCCGGGAGCAGTGTGATTATGAGTTGTTTGCACCGAATCCGGACGAGGTGGGTACGTGGATCGAAGAGGCAAACCGGTTTATCTCCCGTGCTGAGCAACTTTTGGAGGCCTCGTAAGCGAGCCATCGCCTTTCTTTCAACCCATGCCGCCACGTCCACCGCGCCCGCCGGAAAGACGTCGAGGGGCTGCTTGACACGCTCACCGCCCTCGGCCCCGTCGAGCACACCGACGCCGGCATGTACGCCGGGTGAGCCCCTCTCATCAACAGGTTTTGATCGGCGATCTCAAGGGGGAGGGCATCGCGCTGGGTTGGCTGCTCATCGGGCCCCTCCTGGCCGGGGAAGCCGAGCTATTCGCGTTGCTCATTAAACGCGTTCTGTAAAAGCCGCTGGACGCCGTTTACGCCTCCAGGTCCCGCCACGAATCCAGCGCTGCTGCCCGCTGGTCAAAGGTCACCGTCTCCGTGCAGCCGGCCTCCCGGTTCATCTGGCCGATCAGACAATCGGCGAAGTCGGCAGCGCTATTCGTGTAGTCTGCCAGCGCCCGGCGCACCACGTCGCGGTCCTGCACCACCAGCTGGCGCGTCCGCAGTAGCTGGTCAACCACGCGGGCCACCTCGGCCTTCGTGGCGTCGTAGGCGCCGGTCAGTACCCACACCAGCTCGCACAGCACGACCGGACCAATCACACCGGGGTTCTCCTGCGTGCAGGTCGACTCGATGAACGCCTTCGCCGCTCGGTACTGCTCCGGGGCGTCCCGCGTGAGGTAGCGCACAAGCACGTTCGTATCCAGTCCGACCATCTACTTGTAGATTGACGGGGGCTTTGGCAATGTGCGTTGGGTTGGACGGGTCACGCGCCGCTACGCGCCTCGTTGCCCCGCGCCTCGTCCGGCTGCGCGCCGCGCTGAATCGCTTCGTTCATCTCGTCGAGGGAAACAGGCGCCCGACCGGAGCGGTCGAGCAGCCCGTCGAGTTCGGTGATGTCGGCCGTCGCGCGCCGGAGGACGACCTGCCCCTCCTCCACCAGAAACTCGACGCGGTCGCCGGGCTGCAGGCCTAGCGCCTCGCGGATGGGCTTGGGGATCGTCGTCTGGCCCCGACTCGTGAGCGTGGAGGTTGGCACGGTATTACTGGCTAGTGCACTTCTTACGAGAGGTAAGGAAGCATGTCACGAACAGAATACCGCGCCCGCTCCGCAGGGTTTCTCATCTGGAGGGATCTTGCCTCAGCCGTTCGGGGCCGGCCGAGCCGGTTCACCGCCCAGGTACCGGGTCACCGATCGGATGTCCACCGAGACGTACCCGCCGCCCCACGATGCCATCCGGCGGGAGCCGCAACGCAAAGGGGGGCGCCGCGCGAAGACGCTCGACCGCATCCGCACCGTCAATCCCGATCTCGGCACGCTGTCCGGGCCCCTTGGTTGAGGCCGCGCGGCGTGCGGCGTGTATCGACCGCAGCCATCGCGTTCACTCACTCCGGCCGTCGCATACAGTTGACACGCTCGCACGTGGTGCCGACCTTCATTCAGATCGACCCCCATCACCAACTGCGTACCGCCCGTGTGTCGCTGGATCGCCTGTGCGCTCACGCTCCTGGGTCTGGGAGCGCCCCCGTCTGCTCTTGCCATCACGCTGCCGCCCGACTCGTTGGATGCCGCCCGCCCGATGGTCTACTCCGGCCAGAAGGGCGAGCTGGAGGTCGCCGTCCCGCAGCGCTCCGACGCCGGCGTGGCCGTCGACGGCATACTGGACGAGGCCGTGTGGCAGGAGGCGGCCGTACTCAACGGCTTCTCCCAGTACGAGCCCATCGAGGGCCGCCCGTCCACCGAGACCACGCAGATCCGCATTTTCTACACGAGCGATGCCATCTACTTCGGCGTGGAGGCGTTCGACCGCCGTCCCGACCGTGTGCTGGCGCGCCTCGGCGAGCGGGACGAGGCGCCCTTCAATGACGACTGGGTGCGCCTCATGCTCGACACGTTCAACGACGAGCGGCAGGCCTACACGTTTTACGTCAACCCGCTCGGCATTCAGGCCGATGCGCTCTGGATCGAAGGCCTCAACACCGAGCGCTCCGTGCCCGTTGACTTCAACCCCGACTTCATCTGGACCTCCGACGGCCAAGTGACGGAGGATGGGTGGACGGCCGAGATCCGCATCCCGTACATCTCGCTCCGGTTTCGCGACCAGCCGGTGCAAACGTGGGGCTTCAACGCGGCCCGCGAGGTCAAGCGCCGCGGGTTCAAACAGTCGTGGGCACCGCTGACGATGGCAAACCCGAGCACGCTGGCGCAAGGCGGCAAGCTGGTCGGGCTCCGCGGACTGCAGCCGCGCCGCCTCATGGAGTTGAACCCCGTCACCACCGCCCGCACGCAAGGGGTGCGGGCGGAAGACGGCACCTTCAATCGGGGGCCGGTCACCCCGGAGGTCGGGCTCAACGCAAGCTACGGGCTCACGCGCAACCTCGTGCTGGACGCCACCGTGAACCCCGACTTCTCGCAGGTCGAGGCCGACGCCACGCAGCTCACCGTCAACGAGCGCTTTGCACTGTTCTTTCCCGAGAAGCGGCCGTTTTTCCTGGACGGCACCGAGATCTTCAACACGCCGAAGGACCTCGTCTACACCCGCCGCATCGTCGACCCCATCGGTGGCGCCAAGCTGACCGGCAAGGTGGGCAACGTCCAGGTCGGCTACCTCAGCGCGTTGGATGAGAGCCCCCGGGCCGCCGCGGGTGGAGACGCCCTCTTCAACCTGCTCCGCGTGCGGCGCGACGTCGGGGCTGGGTCCACGGTGGGCGCGCTGTACACCGATCGCTCGTCGCTCGCGGCGGGTGGGTACAACCGGGTGGTTGGGGGCGATGCCCGGCTGCTCTTTGCCGACCGGTACGCGTTCACGGCCCAAGCGGCCGGCAGCTGGACAGCTACAGCGACACCGACTGAGGCGAAGGCCGGCGCCACGCGGGCGCTTCGGCCGCTGCTGTACGCCGGCCTGGAGCGGAGCGGCCGGCACGTTGAGTGGGAGGTGCGGCTGGAGGACATCCATCCCGACATGCGTGCGCAGAGCGGCTTTTTGCGGCGGATCGGGGATGCCCGCCTCTTTGGCGAAGCGCAGTTCTTCCACTACGGCGCGCCCGGCGCGCCGGTCGAGCGCGCCGGGTTCTCTACCCGATTGGACGGCTTCTTCGCCCACGACCGGTTCTGGGCCGGGGATACGCCGTACGAGGCCGAGGTGGAGCTGCAGCCCAGCGTCTGGCTGCGAGGCGACCGCTACCTGGGCCTCATCCTCCGCGACGGCTACTTCCGTTTCCGCCCCGCCGACTACGCCGGTTATGCCGTGCAGCGCGCCGATGGCACTGTGACCTCGTTCGACGCGCCCGCTCCGCTCCGGCACATGCTCGCCGGCGGCCTGCTCTACCGGCTGCGCCTGTCCGACGCCGCCGAGCTGAACGGCCGGTCCTTTTTGCGCGAGCTGCCTATCTACGCCG
>JAAAPH010000527.1 GCA_009908415.1 Bacteroidota bacterium | reverse complement strand
GCGATGCCGACGGGCTGCAGGCCTCGCCCCAGCCGGTGAGCGCGCAGGCTCCCCATCCACCCGGGCCGCTGTCTGGGCGTGGTGCCGTTATTCCGGCCATCCCGGGCCGCATGGGGCCGCTCTTGCTCGGCGTGGTGCGCTACCGGCCCAGGGCGTGCTCTCTCGAACGTCGGCGTTCAAGCAGCACGCCGGCGTGTCAGAGCGTCGACGGGTCCGTCCACCCGGCCGCAACGAGCGTCTCGATGTCGGGCGTCCACGTGTTGTCCAGGCGGTATCCGGATCCGATAAAACCAAATCCGTTATCGACGTTCGACATCGTCCCCGGCTGCACGAGCACGTCGGCGTCGAACGTCCCGTTCGGCGGATCCCACTCCTCGTTGGCGACGGTCAGGCGCAGGGTCATGTTCACCATCACAAGGCCGTGGCGTGGGTTCCACAGGTCGGCGTTGTCGAGCCGCTGGCGCAGCGTCAGAAAGTCGACGGTCAGCGCGATCGGGATGACCCACCCGGCGTCCGTGCGGCGCTGCGTGCCGTCGTACGACTCGGTGACCCGGAGCAGGGGCGGCTCGCTGCCGGCTGACGCGGCGAAGTCGTACTGAAAAAAATACTCCACCTCGACGCCTAAGAGGTGCGGTACGGTGTTGTTGACGAGCACCGGCAGGGTGACGCCCGTGTAGCTGATCTGGGGCGACTGCACGACCAGGTCGGCACGAGCGGGCACGTCGACGTCCACCTGCGCGGTGCCGTGCGGGCCGGTCGCTGCCAGCCGGTAGGTGCGGCCGTGCTCCACCTGGAACGGAAACCAGTAGACGTGCGCATGGTCGCCACTGGACTCCTGGACAATCGAGTCGCGCCAGGTTTGGGTCTGCCCGGTTTCGAGCGCCGTTGAGGTGAGCGTGGCGTCGAGTGGCGTCGGGGGCGTCGGGGTCAGGGCGTCCTCGATGGGATAGACGCGGACCCACTGCGTGTCGGCCTCCGGTTGCAGCACGCCGTACAACGAGAAGGCCTGGTCCGATCCGATGGTTGGGTCCACGGTCGTCTCGCACCCTCCGAGGAGGAGCACACAGCCGATCCAAAACGTCAGCACAGCGCGCGGCATGAGGGCGTGGGTGCGTTACCGGTAGCGGAGGGCCAGGCCCAACGAGGGGGTGAGCGGAAGTTGATTTACGCGCTGCAGCGTGAAGGTGTCCAGGTAAAAGATGTTGGGCCGGTCGTAGGCGTTGACGACGCTGGCCTGGGTGGCCAGCGTAATGTTGGACGAGAGGGCAAACGAACGTTCGATGGACGCGTCGAGCCGGTGATAGGGAGGCAGAATTCCGTCGTAGGGCGGGCCGTAGATGACGCGCCGAGAGCCCGGGACGTTGACGACGTCCTCCACCTCGTCGACCAGTGCGAACCCATCGAAGCCCACGACGCGGCTGAAGGGTTGCCCGGAGCCGAACTGCCACCGCACGCTCAGCCCAAAGCCGGCGAACTCAACGCTCCCGAGGGCGCTGAGCTGGTGGCGCCGGTCGTGGGGCGGGCGGAAGCGGAGCGTCTCGGTCCCGTACCAGAGGTCGATTTCAGCCTGCTGGGCCTCGTACACGGTGTTCGAGTAGCCGTAGCCGATGTAGCCATAGAAGGGCCCGTATCGTGCTTCCAGGCGCATCTCGCCGCCAAACGAGCGTCCTTCCGCCGGTTGGAGGCGCGTTGTGAGGCGCGGGAAGGCCGTCCACTCGGCGACAAAGAGATCGGCGAGGTCTTTGTAAAACCCTTCTACGGAGAGCTTCATGCTCGCGTTCAGGCGGGCTTCGTAGCCCAGGATGCCGTGCAGGGCGCGCGGGGTGCGTCCGAGGCGCACATCATCCGGGCGTTCTTCCAGCTTTTTAGGGATGTGCGTCCAGACCGTGAACACGTTGGCGGCGTCTCGCCGGTCGGTGAGGCCCAGCACCTCTTGATAGTACAGGCCGGCGGCGGCACTAAATTGGTAGGTGTCGCCTTCCCACACGACCCGGACCCGGGGGGTGGGGAAAGGCTCAAACCGGCTCTGAAGAAACTGCAGGCGCAGCCCGGCGCGCGCCCGAAGCTGGGACGTGATGTTGAACTCCGGCTCGAAGTACAGCACGAAGTGGTCAAGCGTCTTATCCTCGCCCGTCTCCACGTTCTGGTACAACCCGCCAAGGTCATTCGTGAAGCGCGTGAAGTTGCCGAGCAATCCGGCTTTCATCGTGGTCTGGTAGCCGGGAAAGGTGGCATCGAGCGCGATGCGCGTCGTTTGGACCCGGGAGACGCGATCCGGAGCGCCGGGTGGGCCGATCTCCGTGTGCAGCCCAGAGAACGCGAGGTGGAGGTCGGCGACCACGGGGAGCAGGCGCGGCATGGCCAGGTAGCGGCCGCCCGTGGCCCAGTTGCGCCAGCGCACCTGCTGGGTGGACGCCGCATCGCTGTTGGAGGGGGCCAGCGTGCCGCGGTCGTAGGTTCGCAGCGCGCTCACCGACAGGCGGCTGCTGCTCGTGGGGATGGCGTGGACCTTGGCAAATCCGTCCCCAAAGACGAAGGGCAGGGATTGGTCGAGGAACCGGTCGATCCCCTGCTCCAGCATGGATTGTCGTCCGGACGCCAGGAACGAGATGCGGCCGGGGAGGATGGGGCCTTCGAGGTGTACCGAGCTCATGAAGGGCGAGAGGGTCGCCCCGCCGGCCACGGCGTTCTTGTTGCCCGCCCGTGCGGACACGTCGATGACCGACGAGAGCCGCCCGCCGTACTGGGCCCCGAAGCCACCGGCGTATAGGTCGGTGTGGTTGATAATTTCGGACGGAAAGGCCGAGTAGAAGCCCAGCAGGTGGAACGGCTGATACAGCGTCATGCCGTCGAGCAGGACGAGGTTTTGCGACGGCTCGCCCCCGCGGATAAAGAGCTGGCCGCCGCGATCCGCCGTGGTGACGACGCTAGGCAGCGTGGAGAGGTACGTGGTGAGGTCGCCCCCTACGTCGGGCGTCGGGATGCGTTCGATCTCCGCGGGCTGGATGGTTTGCTGCCCGGCGGTGAGGTCGGCCGCGCCCTCGCGCTCCGACTCGACGACCACTTCCTCCAAGGCGGCCTCCTGCGGCGTGAGGCGGATGTAAATCGATCGCGTCTCGCCCGCGCCGAGGGAGAGCGTGTCGACGAAGGACGCATAGCCGATGAACGAGGCGCGCAGGGCGTAGCGCCCCGGCGGGAGGCGCGGAATCAGGTACAGGCCGTCGCGGTCGGTCGCGGCCCCGCGTCGGACCGACGGGTCGTCCACCTGCTGCACGATGACGTTGGTGCCCGCAAGAGGTTGGCCGTTGGCGGCATCCGTCACAAACCCGCTGACCGTTGCCGTCCCGCTCGCTCGGCGCTGCGCCTGGGCGCTCGAAGTCCCCAGGAGGCTCACCGCAAGAAGCAGTACGGCAAGCCAAAGCGATGCGCGCAGCCCGGCGGGCAGACTATGCAGGCGACTACATTCGAACAAAGGCAAGGGCATAGCGGAAGAGCGCAACGCACGGTACGGAAAGGCCGGCTTCGTGTCATCGCTGACGCATACGGCCTCCCTAGCAAGAAATGAAGTGGGGCGGTATAAATCCACTCTGAAGCCGGGCAACCAGGGCAGCCGAACGGGGCGGTCGCGTCGTGACGGTGTGCGCTGGCGCGCACTCCGCTGTGCGGAACCGCACACTGGCGCCTCCGCCGTGGCGCGTAAATCCCCCGATGGAAGCGCCATGCCTGGACGCGGCCTTCTTGGCATGTGCGTTGTCCGTACGGTACTGTAGTCTGCCCTCCCGACAGGTTCGCACCGCTTTCCAAACGCCGATCGACGCGACGCATGAGAACACTGACTAACATTCTGCTGCTCGTATTCTGGTTGCTGGGAGCGGGGGCGGGCTTCACCGTTCCCGAATCCTCCCCGACGGATCCTCCCGTACAGTACCGGTATGCCGTTGCAGAGGGGGTGCACCTGTCGGTGCGGGGGCATCACGTAACAGTGCGCGTCGAACATCGCGCGGTGCCCCGAGCTCTTGCGCTGACCGTTGCCGTGCCCGCCTGGGTCGTCGCCTGGT
>JAAAPH010000375.1 GCA_009908415.1 Bacteroidota bacterium | reverse complement strand
GACTACTTCGGCGTCGCGTTCGACACGCAGGGCACGGCGTTTGGGAACGGGTGAGTGGGGGAGTGGGCGAAAGGGGGATGTAGCGTGCTCGCTTGACCGTTTCGGCAGCGGGTGCTATGCTGGTGTGCACCTCTTCGCGGATGATCCCAACGTCATGCTCGACTTCACGCGCTCCCTCGCCTCGCTTTGTCTCGCTGCGCTGGCCACTGCCGCACTCGTCGTTTCGATGGCGGGATGCTCCGTGATCGGTGAAGGCAACGCGCCCTGGGACACTGACATCCCTGAAAGCGAGGCATTCGATGCAGCCGATGGCACCTGGGGACCGGATGGTATCCAGATTGCGTTCGAGTACACCCCAGAAACCCTTGGTGCTGAGCCTGGCGAGTCGGATCAGCTTTGGATTGCGAATCTTGAAGCGGACACGCGTCGCAAGGTCGCGCCCGGTCGTGTAGTGGGGCTAGACTGGAGCCCCGACGGAGAGTGGTTTGTCTTCCATACGGCCTCCATCCCGCGCTATCTGTTCAAGATCAACGTTCGTGGAGATAGTCTCGTTCGGCTTTCAGGGGCCGACTCGCCGAACCCGGACTTGGAAGACACGGTAGCCGGGCGTTGGAGTCCGAGCGGCGATCGCATTCTCTACGCCGTTTCGGCTGGAAAGCCACGAGGCGTCTCCATGATGAACCCCGACGGTTCCGGTGCTCGGATCTTGATCCCCTATGGGGTGATGCCGAACTGGTTTCCCAACGGCGAATCCATTGTCTATGTCAACTGGGACACGACGGTCGAAGAGGGCCGGCGCAGGCAGATCTACCGCGCTTGCGCTGATGGCACTGAGATCGAAAAGCTTACCGATCTGCCAGACTCTGGAATAATCAACTACCCATCGGTTTCGCCGGACGGTGCGCACATCGCCTTCGTATACCGAGCCGAGGACCAAAGCGCGGAGGTGTTTTTGATGCGCGCTGATGGCACGAATATCCGTCAAGTTACCAGAGGGCCCGGTATTGCACGGAGCCCGGAATGGCACCCGAATGGGGAGAAGATATTATTCGAGCGGTTCATTCCAAACGTCTCCCATCATCTCTACGTCCTCAACGTGGAGACGCTGGAGGTGGAGCCGGCCTTTCCCGCCAGCCCCGATTGACGTCCTGGAGATTTTCTCCTACACGCTCCCACGCACTCACTCCCCATCCTCCTCGCTGACGAGCGGGACGAAGCGGAAGCTGTGGAAGTCCTCGCGCTGGTAGCGGGTGGGGCCGGTGCGGGTGATGCGCTGCATCTGCTGGCCACCGCGCCCGCCGACGGGGATGACGAGCCGCCCGCCGTCGCCGCCCGCGTCGCTCGGCTCGCGGAGCTGCTCCAACAGCGGATCGGGCACGTCCGTCGCGCCGGCGGTGACGATGATGCCGTCGTACGGCGCGAAGGCCACCCAGCCGTTCGTGCCGTCGCCGTGCTTGGTGACGACGCGGTAGCCGAGCCGGTCGAGCAGCGTCTTCGTGCGCTCCAGCAGCGCCTGGTGCCGCTCGATGGAGAAGACGCGCACGCCCATCTCGCACAGCACGGCGGCCTGGTAGCCGCTGCCCGTGCCCACCTCCAGCACGCGGTCGTCGGGCTGCGGGGCGAGGAGCGACGTCTGGTACGCCACCGTGAACGGCTGGGAGATGGTCTGGCTTTGGCCGATGGGCAGCGCCTCGTCGGCGTAGGCCCGGTTGCGGAGGGCGGGGTCGACGAACGCGTGGCGCGGGACGCGTCCGATGGCCGCCAGCACGCGCTCGTTGTCGATGCCGCGCTCGCGTAGGCTGGCCACGAGGCGGGCGCGTTGCCGGTGGTACTTGCGGTCGCGCTGTGTGCTGTTGGGCATACCAGGGATCGGTTCGTCGCGAGAGAGCATTACGCGTTGGCCATCGCCGGCCGCGATTGGCGGTCGGGGCTGCCCATGAGCGCATTCGTGAGATACGTGCGCAGCTCGTCGACCGTGATCTTGGAGATCAGCGTGCCTTCGCGGGCGATCGAGATGTTGCCTGTCTCCTCCGAGACGACCACCACGAAGGCGTCGGTCTGCTCGGTGAGGCCCACGGCCGCGCGGTGGCGCAGGCCAAGCTGCGGGCTGAGCTTCATGGTGGTCGAGACGGGCAGGATGCAGCGCGCCGCCTCGATGCGCCGGTTGCGAATAATCACCGCGCCGTCGTGCAGCGGGTTCTTGCCGTGGAAGATGGCCAGCAGCAAATCGCGCGACGGCTCAGCGTTGAGCTCCTCGCCCGTCTCCACGTAGCTCCGCAGGCCGGTCGACCGCTGGAATACGATGAGGGCGCCGATCTTGTTTTTGCTCATCTCTTCCACGGCTGCCACCGTTTCGGTCACCACCTCCTCTTGGGCCGTCGTGTTCACGAGCCGCCGCACGAGCGGGTTTTGGCCCAGTATCAGGAGCAGGCGGCGGATCTCCGGCTGGAACAGCACGATGACGGCCAGCACGAAGACCTCGCTGATCGAGCTAAAGAGCGCCTGCAGGATCTTCATGTTGAGCACGCGCACGAGCACCTGGATTAGGTAGAGCGCGCCGAGGCCGAGGGCGATCTGCACGGCAATCGTCCCCCGCATCAACTGGTACAGCCGGTACAGCAGATAAGAAACCAGGCTGATCTCGATCACGTCGACGACGCCAATCGAGATGATATCAAACGGGGTGACAGAAACCGCGATGGGCACAGGCAGCGGGCGGCTCAACGAGGAGTGCGAACGCGTGTGGATACGCAAATATACAGGAGAAGCGGGGTCTCGGTCCACCGGCTACCGTTCCTGCAGGGTGGCGCCCATGGCGCGGAGCATCTCGACGGTGGGCTGCACGTCATGGGTGCGCACGATGGTCGCGCCGCGCATGACGGCGACGGCCGTGGCGCCCAGCGAGCCGTACAGCCGCTCGCCGATCGGGGCGGGCGCATCGTTGGTGCCGAGGACGGCGCCGATGGTGCTCTTGCGCGAGATGCCGACCAGGACGGGCCGGTCCAGCGCCAGCAGCGCATCCACGCGATTGATGAGCCGCAGATTCTCCGCCGTCGTCTTCCCGAAGCCAAAACCGGGGTCAGTGATGATGTGCGGCACGCCGGCGGCCTCAGCGATCGACAGCGACGACTCCAGGGATTCCTTGACATCGCCCGTTACGTCGTCGTAGGCGTGCGTGTGCGGCATGGCGCCAGGGCGTCCCAGCGAGTGCATGACGACGAGCGGCGCGCCGTACGTGGCGGCGATGGCGGCGGTCTCCGGGTAGTGACGCAGTCCGGTGATGTCGTTCACGATGTGCGCGCCGGCTTCCAGGGCGGCCCGCGCCACGGCCGGTTTGTACGTGTCGACGGAGATGAGCGCCTCCGGCACGCGTTCCACGATCCCTTCGATGACGGGCCGGACGCGGTCGAGCTCCTCCTCGCGGGCGACCTGCGCCGCGCCTTCGCCGTACACCGAGCCGGCCGGCCGCGTCGACTCGCCGCCCACGTCGATGATGGTCGCGCCTTCGTCGTGCATGGCCGCCGCGCGGGCTACGGCGTCGTCGGCGTCGAGGAACTGCCCGCCGTCCGAGAACGAGTCGGGCGTCACGTTCAAGATGCCCATCACGTGCGCGCCCATCGGCTGGCCGGGCCGGCAGTCGAGCGCGCGGCCGCGGCAGTCGAGCACGAACCGGTCGGCGTCAAAGCGCTCGGGGCGAAGTGGGTCGGCGGCAACGTCAGGCATGGGCGAGGGCTGAAAGTGGGGGGGGAGGGCGGGAGGGGGCGCCGTGGCATTGGACGAGCGATGGCGGAGCACGCGGCGCCTGCCGCTCCGTTCTGTGGGTTTTCCATTATAATCGCCGATGCAGCCCGTTGTTTGCTCGCCGCGGTGGAACCTGCAGGGCTGCAAGATTTTTACGTGCTCAGGAGTTCAACCATGTGCCTTGGTCGTCTCATATGTCACTGCTTCACTCGTTACTCCACACGGCCGGTCCGCTCCGCACGGTGGATCGCTTCGTGGATGCCCCCGTCGCCACGCAACACCGGGTTTTGCGCCGCCTCCTCCGCACGGCCGCCGACACCGAATGGGG
>JAAAPH010000263.1 GCA_009908415.1 Bacteroidota bacterium | reverse complement strand
GCCTCCCGAGGAGGGCGGTCGGGAGGACTCGCTGAAACAGCTCGTCCACCGCGTCACCCGCACGATCACCGACTGGGGGAAAGAGCAAGACTACTTTGCCAGCGAGGAGGACGCCGAGACGTTTTACGAGGAGCTGACGTGGCTCTGCGTGAACCAGTATGGCGCGTTCAACTCGCCCGTCTGGTTCAACGTGGGCCTCAACCAGCAGTACGGCGTCGAAGACACCGGCGACACCACCATCTCCGGCTGGGACTTCGATAAGGAGCAGATCGTCGACGTCGACCCGTACGAGCGCCCGCAGGCGAGCGCGTGCTTCATTATTAGCGTCGAGGACTCGATCGACGACATCTGGAAGCTGATGGGCGAGAGCGCGCGGCTGTTTAAGTTCGGCTCCGGCGTGGGCGCGGACTGGTCGACGCTCCGCTCCTCGAAGGAGAAGCTCTCCGGCGGCGGCACGCCCTCCGGCCCGGTCTCCTTCATGAAGGTGCAGGACGAGACGGGCTCGACGATCAAGAGCGGCGGCAAGACGCGCCGCGCGGCCATCATGCAGACGCTCAAGTCCTGGCACCCGGACATCATGGAGTTCGTGGAGGCCAAACAGAAGGAGGAGAAGAAAGCGTGGGCGCTGATCGAGCAGGGGTACGACGGCTCGTTCAACGGCCCGGCCTACGGCTCCGTCGCCTTCCAGAACGTGAACCAGAGCGTCCGCGTCACGGATGCGTTCATGAAGGCCGCCGAGCAAGACACGACGTACCCGCTGCGCGCCGTCCTCTCCGGCGAGACGATTGAGCGGGTCGACGCCAACACGATCCTGGACAAGATCGCCGAGGGCACGCACGTCTGCGGCGACCCGGGCCTGCAGTTCGAGGACACGATCCAGACGTGGCACACGTGCAAGAACACGGACAAAATCCACTCCAGCAATCCGTGCTCGGAGTACATGTTCTTGAACGACTCGGCGTGCAACCTGGCGAGCCTTAACCTGCGCAAGTACCAGCGCGACGACGCGTCGGTGGACGTGGAGCGCCTGCGCGCGGCGGCTCGCATCTTCATCACCGCCCAGGAGATCCTGGTCGACAACGCGGGCTACCCGAGCCACGACATCGCCCAGAACTCGCACGACTTCCGTCCGCTGGGCCTCGGCTTTGCCAACCTCGGCGCCATGCTGATGGCGATGGGCCTGCCGTACGACAGCGACGAAGGCCGTGCCGTGGCCGGCGCCATCACGGCCATTGAGCACTGCGAGGCGTACGCCCGCAGCGCCGAGATCGCCGCGAACAAGCAGATTGGCCCCTTCAACGGCTATGCCGAGAACGAGGAGCCGTTCATGGAGGTCATGAACCTGCACCGCGACGCCGTGCAGGACATCGACCCGACCTGCCCGGACTACCTGCGCCAGGCCGCCCAGGAGAGCGCCGACCGCATGGTGGCCCTCGGCGAGCGGCACGGCTACCGCAACGCGCAGGCGACGGTCATCGCCCCGACGGGCACCATCGGCTTCTACATGGACTGCGACACGACGGGCATCGAGCCCGACATCGCGCTCGTGAAGTACAAGCTGCTGGCCGGCGAGGGCGAGGGCATGTTCAAGATCGTCAACAAGACGGTGCCCCTCGCGCTCGAGCGCCTCGGCTACGACGAGGACGAGCGCATGGCCATCATCGAGTACATCGACGAGAACGACACCATCGAGGGCGCGCCCGTGCTCAAGGACGAGCACCTGCCCGTCTTCGACTGCGCGTTCCAGCCGGCCAACGGCGAGCGGTCGATCCATCACATGGGCCACATCCGCATGATGGCCGCCGTGCAGCCGTTCGTCTCCGGCGCCATCAGCAAGACGGTGAACATGCCGGAGCACTCGACCGTCGAGGACATCGCCGACGCCTACCAGCGCAGCTGGGAGCTCGGGCTGAAGGCCGTGGCCATTTACCGCGAGAACTCGAAGCGGAGCCAGCCCCTCTCCACCTCCGAGGACGGCAACACGAAGAAGGCCGAGAAAGAGGAGACCGCCGAGGTCGACCCCTCGGGCGACGGCGCCGTGCAGGGCGATCCGGAGATCGAGGAGAAGGTCGTCTACAAGCCGACGCGCAAGCGCCTGCCGGACGAGCGGCCCTCCATCACGCACAAGTTCTCCATCGCGGGCCACGAGGGCTACATCACCGTGGGCCTGTATCCGGAGACGGAGAAGCCCGGCGAGATCTTCATCACGATCGCCAAGCAGGGCTCCACGCTGGCCGGCATGATGGACGCCTTTGCGACGAGCGTGTCCATCGCGCTGCAGTACGGCGTGCCGCTGGAGGATCTGTGCCGCAAGTTCAGCCACATGCGGTTTGAGCCGAGTGGCTTTACGAACAACAAGCAGATCCCCATCGCCAAGTCGATGATGGATTACATCTTCCGCTACCTCGCCATCAAATTCCTCGACAAAGAGGTGGAAACGGCGGACCCGGAGGCCGTGGACCCTAATCAGGCCGCTGCGGGGGAAACGAGCCGTAGCGGCCCGGCCACCGACGCCAGCCAGGGCGAGCTCGACTTCGGCACGATGGACGAGCCGACCGAGGACGCGAACAGCGCGCTCATCGGGCAGACCGTGGAGGCGTTCATGAGCGCCACGACGGCGAGCGAGGAGCAGTCCGACGCCGTGAAGCAGGAGGCGCAGCAGACGTATCAGAACCAGAGCGATGCGCCCCCCTGCCCGGATTGCGGCTCCATCACGATCCGCAACGGCGCCTGCTACAGCTGCCCGAACTGCGGCGCCTCCACCGGCTGCGGATGATGCCGCGTGGGTAACCCGTTCAACGGCGTAGTACTACTAAAACGCCCGGCTCCCTGCATGGGGGTCGGGCGTTTTTGTTTTTGATCAGATGACTGATGCAGACTGATGCATATCTCGAAGTTTCAGATCCGCAATTACAAGAGCTTCCTTGAGTCCGACGAGATTGAGTTGAAGCCAGGGTTCAATGTGATTGTCGGCAAAAACAATTCAGGAAAGACTGCGCTGGTCGAGGCATTGAGTTTGAAATATCAAGACAGGCCTCACCGGAGTCTAAAGACACTTCCCAGCCCTGACGCTCACATTGAAGATGAGTCGACTGTGAGTCTCTCGATTTCATTGAGCGGGGATGAGTTAAAGGAGGCATGGCTGAGCCGGGGAGTCGATAGGATTCAAATTTCCAGAAAGACCCTACAATCGGAGGATCGAGGGAAGGAGTTTCTAGCAAAAATCCGAGGCGAGAACTTACTACACTGTATTTTTGACTCTGATACCTTCGTATCAGGCTATTTGGATGGTGAGCCTCCTGATGAACGTCAAAGTCTTACGCGACTAGAAATTGATCCGATAGAGAGGATCATATCGCCCTCAAGCAACAAGTCAAGTGGAGTGCCTAGCTATGGGAGAGTTGCCGCCAACCAGTTGCGAGAAAGGATATATTATTTTGACGCCGAACGGCTCAATGTTGGGAATTGCACGTCGAGTGGCCGTTTATCACTGCATCCCAAGGCCGTGAATTTAGCGGAAGTGATTCACGTTTTGCAAAACAAGAATCCAGTTCGCTTTCGGCGGTTCGTTCAAAACGTCCAAAGAGTGTTGCCAAGCATCGAGTATATAACGGCTCCCCAGATCGAGAATTCAGGCAGCAACAAGGATGTTGAGGTACAGGTTTGGAATGTACCCGTGGAGACAGAACGACATGATCTAGCCATTCCGCTAGCCGAGAGTGGAACAGGCATCGGTCAGGTTTTAGCCATTTTGTATGTAGTGCTAAACGCTGATCAACCAAGTGTCATCATCATCGACGAGCCGAATAGCTTCTTGCATCCTGGCGCGATGCGGCGACTCATCGGAATCATGAAGCAGCACCCTCAGCACCAGTATATTGTGACGACGCACTCGCCAGCAGTCATCACCGCTGCTGAACCCAGCACGCTGACACTCGCACGGCTGGAGGGGTCAGAGACGAAGCTCCAAACGCTCGACGTTTCCGAAACTGAAGACCTTCGCATCTCGCTGGCCGAAGTTGGCGCACGGCTGTCTGATGTGTTCGGCGCCGACGATATCCTTTGGGTCGAAGG
>JAAAPH010000381.1 GCA_009908415.1 Bacteroidota bacterium | reverse complement strand
GCCGATTCTCACGATGCGTTGACCGACGCGCTTCCGGCGCAGGGGAACGGCGCCCCGACCCGCTCGACCGCTGACGTCATCCCCAACCCACACGTCGCGCGTCCCGTCCCCGATGAGGCGACGCTTGATCATCAGGCGCTCTACTTCAACCGCGAACTGAGCTGGCTCAGCTTCAACTGGCGGGTTCTGTATCAGGCCATGGACGAGCGGACGCCGCTCCTGGAGCGCGTCCGCTTCCTCGCCATCACGGCGTCCAACCTCGACGAGTTCTTCCGCAAGCGCGTAGGGGGCCTGAAGCGCCAAGTAGCGGCCGGCGTGACGAAATTGTCTCCCGACGGCCGCTCGCCGAAAACGCAGCTGGAGCTCATCGGCGAGGCGGTGCGCCCCATGTACGACGCGCTCGGCACCACCTGGCGCGAGCAGATCGCGCCCCAGCTTGACGACGCCATGGGCCTGCGCGTTCGCGGCTACTCGACGCTGACGCCGGCGCAGCGCCAGCATCTGCACGATCACTTCAAGGCCAATATCTTCCCGGTGCTTACGCCGCTGGCCGTGGATCCGGGGCGGCCGTTTCCCTTCATCTCGAACCAGAGCCTCTCGCTCGCCGTCATCCTGCGCCATCCAACGCGCGGCACCGAGCACTTTGCGCGCGTGAAGGTGCCGCGCAACCGGGGCCGCTGGCTGCCGCTCGATGAGCCCTTGCAGTTCGTGCCCATCGAGCAGGTGGTGGCACACAACGTGCACGAGCTCTTCCGGGGCATGACCATCAAGAGCGTCCATGCCTTCCGCGTCACGCGCAACGCCGATGTGCGCCGCAACGAAGAGGAGGCCGACGACCTCACGGAGATGATTTCCGAGCGCCTGCGCGAGCGGCGGTTTGCTCCCGTCGTCCGGCTCGAAGTGGAGCGCGCCATGCCCGACGAGGTGCGCCGCCTGCTCATGCGCGAGCTGTCACTTGACGACGAGGACGTCTACGTGTCCGACGGGCTGATGGGCTATGCCGACATGATGGCGCTGGCCAACTACCACATTCCGGAGGCGCGGTATTCGCACGCGTATCGATATTCCGGATGGACGCCGCTCGTACCCACGCAGCTCGTGCACGAGGGCGAGACGAAGAGCCAGCAAGATATCTTCAGCATCATCCGGGCGCAAGACGTCCTCGTCCACCATCCCTATGACTCGTTCCAAGCCAGCGTACAGCGCTTTATCGAAGAGGCGGCCCACGACCCCAAGGTGCAAGCCATCAAACAGACGCTCTATCGCACGTCCGAAGAGTCGCCCATCGTCAAGGCGCTCATCGACGCGGCGGAGCGGGGCAAACAGGTCGCTGTGCTGGTGGAGGTGAAGGCCCGGTTCGACGAGGAGCGCAACATCGAGTGGGGGCAGAAGCTGGAGGACTCGGGCGTGCACGTGGCATACGGGCTCGTGGGCCTCAAAACGCACGCGAAGGTGGCGCTCGTCGTCCGCGAAGAGGACGACGGCTTGCGTACGTACGGGCATATCAGCACGGGGAATTACAACGCCACTACGGCCCGCCTTTACACCGACCTCGGCCTGCTCACGTGCGATCCGGACATTGGCTACGACCTGATCAACCTCTTCCACTATCTGACCGGGTATGCTCCCGAGCAGCATTACCGGCGCCTGCTCGTGGCGCCCCGCAACATGCGCGAGGCGTTTGGGCAGCTCATTCAGAACGAAGTCGACTTTCAGAAGGAGCACGGCACCGGCCACGTCATCGCTAAGATGAACGCGCTCGACGACCTCGAACTCATCCGCGCGCTGTACCGCGCCTCGCAAGAAGGCGTGCAGGTCGACCTCATCGTGCGGGGCCACTGCCGCTTGCGTCCGGGACTGGAGGGCATCAGCGACTCGATCAATGTGATCAGCATCGTGGGCCGGTTCCTGGAGCACGACCGGATTTACTACTTCCGCAATGGCGGCAATCCCAAGGTATACATGGGCAGTGCCGACTGGCAGCGCAACAAGCTGGATGATCGGGTCGAGACCGTGGTGCCGATCGGGGACCCGCGGCTTGAAGAGCGGCTCATCGAGATTCTCCACCGTGCCCTAGAGGACCGTCGTCTCGCGTGGGAACTCCGGCCCGACGGGCGGTACGTGCAACGCCAGCCGGCTGGGCCCGACGAGGAGGTGGGCTTCCAGGAGTTGCTCATGCAGAAGTCCCGCGAGCGTGCTCATGCCGCCGAGGCGCCGTGGGACATCGATTGACGGGCCCCGTGTGACCGTGAGAACGTTGACGGGGAAACGCGCCAACAGATAACGCAATGCCTGCATTTTGTGCTGGAGCGGAGCCGCCGCTCAGGCGTCCTACTGCGCGGTCGCGCTCGGGACGCGGAGGGGGGCGGGCGCGGTCTCCAGCGCGATGGGCGGCTGCACCGGCATCGTGACGCGGCCCATCGCAATCGTCGTGGCATCGGACAACTCCTCCCACGGGTTGGAGAGCCAGATTCGACGGTGCGTCTCAAGCACCCGGAGCTGATTCTGGCGGTAGCGTGATGGGTCCGCCTCGGCGAGCCGCTCAAACTCTTCGTGCAGCACCAGCAGCCGGTTGCGGTTGCGCTCCGTGAAGCCAAACTGCTTGATGTCCTGCACGAGATCGTCGTACGCGCGGTCCCACTTCGTGCGCTCTGCGGGGGTTGGCGGCGCGAACGTGTTCGTGTCGAAGCGGAACGTAGCGTCTTCGTCGATGACGTCCAGGCCGGACTGGGCGAGCACGGCCGGCGCGCCCAGGGGCAAGAAGAAGTGGACCGCTTTGCCGCCGACGGCCGAGACGAGCTTCACGTCGCCTGAAGAAGGCACGGCGCCGTCGCGGCCGGACGGCAGGTCGAAGTGAGGGTTCATGCTGCGAAAGCGCTCATACAGGCTGAGGCCGTCGGTGCCGGTGCCCCAGTCGAGGGGCGCGTTCGCCGCCTGCAGCGTATCGAGCAGTTGAGACAGCGAGGCCGAAGCCCGGGGTTTCAGTTGCACGCGCGCCGCCCGGAGCGTCTTCGTCGTGTCCACCGTCTGCCGGTCCGTTGCCCGGAGCGCCCCGTAGGCCGATGCCACATAGCCCCGCGAGTACGGGCCGAATGTGGAACGCTCGGACACATAGTCGTAGCCTTCGGTAACCGCCCACATGTAGGCGTCCATCACGTCGGCTGAAGGCCGGAAGCGGCCGTCCGACTCTGTCAGGAAGAGGCGGTACAGCTTGTAGATATTGCCGGGGCCGGTATGATAGGCGGAGATTCCCGGGATCTCGTGCCCCACGGCATTTACATACCCCCGCAGCAGCAAGAAGGCTGGCTCCATGGTGAGTAAGGGGTGACGCTCGTCGCGCACCCGCACGGAGCGGCCGGACGTGGTGCGCAGCCAGTACCGATGCAGGCCGTTGCGCCGGAGGATAAAGGGCATCATCTGATACCGGCTCCGTGCGCCGACGGAAGACACCAGGTGGTCTTGGTTGAACGTCTCGACGGTGCCAATCTCAATGGGGAGCAGGCTCAGGTCGAGGTGCCGGGCCAGTCGCATCTCGTACTCGACGTACGGCGCGTCATTCTGATGGGCTTCCTGTACCTGGTTGGCGCGGCCCCATTTCACGCTGATGGCCTCGTTCGGAATGCCGCGGGCCTCGTACTTGTCGACGAGGTCGCGCGTCAGCCGGCGGCGTTTTCGGTCGATCGCCTCCCACTCCATCGACGCGCCGCGGCGGTAGGCGGTGCGCTCTTGCTCCATCGTGTAGACCTCCAGCACCTCACCGCTGCGATTGTCGAACACGCGCAGCGTAAAGTTGTCGTCTACGCCCTGACGCTTTTCATAGAGGGCCAGCAGCTCCCGGAACTGAAAAACGAGCGACGACGAGTCCGCGTTGTTTTCGACGACGGAGGGGTTCATATAATCCCGGTGCACCACATCTGGGTGCGTGGGCAGCTCGCCGGGCTGGAACGTAGGCGCCGGGATGGGGCGCAGCGTGTCGGGATCACTCGCGGGGGCTGGAATGGGGCTCCGTGTGAGCTGCGTTAGGAAGTCTTGCGCCGCGGTGTCGATATGGCCCGCCCGCGCGAGCAGGAGCGAGCATA
>JAAAPH010000202.1 GCA_009908415.1 Bacteroidota bacterium | reverse complement strand
GGAGCGCAGCCTCCCGGTCGAGCCCATGCGCCGCAGCGATGGCGGCCTCAAACAGGACGATGCGCGTCTTCGGCACGTAGCCCTCGTAGCCGCTCTGAAACGCGAACGGGATGCCCGCCTCGTGCAACTGCGCCGCCGTGGTGAACGCCGCGTTCGCGGCCTCGCCGCCGGGGCGCATCATGGGGGGGTGCACGATCACGGGGACGCCCGCGTCCCGGATCTCGTCGAGAACCATATAAGCCTCAGCCGCCCCATCCAGCACGAGATTGAAGTCGAACTCCTCGGCCAACCGGAGCGCGGACAGAATCTCCGTGTGCCGATGGGCCGTGACGAGCGCCGGAAGCTCTCCCTCCAATACGCGCACGAGCACATCCATGCCCAAATCGCGCGTCGGCGGGTTCTCGGACTGCCGCTGCTCGCGGTACGCCTGGGCCTGGATGAATCGCTCGCGGAGCATGGCGACGGTCTTGGCCCGGGTGCCGGGGCTCTCGAAGCGCTGCTCCACCGAGGCCCCAAGCGTCATCGCCACCATACTCACCGAGTCGACAAGCGCCTCGTTGACGGTGGTGCCGTTCGTCTTCGTGACCATCGTCTGCCCGCTGACGGGTGCGCCGGGACCATGGCCCGTGTGGAGCGTCGTGATGCCGAGCTGACGGACCCACTGCACGAGGTCCTCCCGCGCATTGTAGGCGTCGATGGCACGCAGTTCCGGCTGGATGGGATCGGACGTGTCGAGCTGGTCCTGATCCGCGTCGGTGTTGTAGATGCCGGCCAGGCCCACGACGGAGTGCGCGTCGATGAGGCCCGGCGTCACGACGGCAGCCTCCAGGGTCTGGTAGCCGCTCGGAACCGCGACTTCGCTGGCGGCCCCCACTTGTTCAATCCGTCCGTCGCGGACGAGCACGACGCCCTCCACGATGGGCGGCCCCGCCATCGTGTAGAGCGTGTCGGCCTGGACGGCGAGTTGCGCCGCGGCGGGCTGCAATAGACCACCGAGCATGAGGAGCGCGCAGAGAGCAGAGAATACAGCGGTACGATTCAATCGCATGGTACGAGGTACAGCTTGAGAAGCGGGGAGACGACAGGATGGAAGCAGCAGCGGATCAGCGTCGGCTGGGCGCGTGGTGGTCGTGGAGGGCGCCCGGATCATCGTAGACGCCGTAACCGCCGGTCGCGTAGGGGCGGTCGTCGGGATCCGAGCGATCGAACACCTTCTGCCCTTCCACCCAGGTCTGCTCTACGTGGGCATAGACACTCAACGGATCGCCGGAGAGCACGATAAAGTCGGCATCCTTGCCCATCTCCAGCGACCCGATCCGGTCGGCGAGCCCTAGCATGCGCGCGCCGGCCAGCGTCATGGCCTCCAGCGCTGCCTCGCGCGACATCCCGGCTCGCACGCCGAACCCGGCCGAGCGCAGGAAGAGCCGGGAGTCGGTGATCAGGTCATCGGTGTGGTACGCCACGTCCACGCCGGCCTCCTCCAGCGCCACGCCGTTCACGTAGCGGATGTCCACCGCCTCCTGCTTGCCCCCGGGCGAGTCGAGCACGATGATAGACGCCGGGACGTCGGCCGCTGCGATCTCGTCGGCCACCTTCCAGGCCTCGCTCACGTGATGGAGCACCACCTCGAAGCCAAACTCCTCCTTGAGCCGAAGAACGGTGAGAATGTCGTCGTGGCGGTGCGTGTGGAAGTGCACGATGCGCTCGCCCTCCAGCACCTCGACGAGCGCCTCCATCCCGAGGTCGCGCTCCGGCCTGCTCGTGGCCGGGTCGTCCGCGGCCTGCTGCCTCTTCTGCTGATACGCCTGGGCCTCGATGAAGAGCTCCCGTGCGAGCGCGGCCGTCTTGGCGCGGGTGCCCGGGAAGGGCGGGCTATCGCCTTGGGGATTGGTGCCATTGGCCATCTTGAGCCCCCCGCAGATGTCGGTAAGCGGGTTGGCACAGAGGAGCAAGTCGTTGATCGTCCCGCCCTCGCGCAGCTTTAGGTGCGTGGTTTGGCCGCTCATCAGATGGCCGGAGCCCGACAGCACATTGACCGTCGTGATACCACCGGCGCGGGCGCGGTCGATGGAGCTGTGGCGCACGTCGACGGCGTCGAGGGTGCGCACGCCCGGATGCAACGGCGCCGAGCCGTCGCCGCCTTCCACGCGGCCGACGTGCGAGTGCGTATCCACGAGACCGGGCATAATTACTTTCCCACTCACATCGTGCGTGACGGCGTCGTTGGGGACATCCACCGTACCGGCAGCACCGACCGCCTGAATCGTTCCGTCTTGCACGATGAGCACCCCGTTCTCAATGGGGGCCTCGGCGATGGGATACAGCGTAGCGCCCTGATACACGTGCGGACGGCTTTGCGCCTGGGTCGATGTGCTGCCCAGGCTCACGATGAATAGGGCCAGCAGGAGAGTTCGTAAACAACGTGCCATAGGAAGCGAACAACCAGATCATACAATGAAACAGTGGGACAGACGGCGCGCCCGGGCAAGATGCCCTCCCGCACACCGTCCGGTGCTACCTTACGGCACAGCACCCGCCAATTGCAAGCGCGCACCGGCGGGTCGAACGCCCCACGCCTGCCGCCGCCGTCGTATTTGTCATCAACTTATTCGTCATCCGACTGCGTTCTCGCATCGCCCGAATCCGGTACGATTTTTCCTCTCTGCACACCAAACTTCCGTAAGTCTTCATGCGTTGAAGTAGATACCGCTGGCCCGAATCACTGGAGGGACGCCGATCATGCCACGACGCTCATTCTATCAGGTCCTGCGCCGCCTGCTTCGCCAGGGTCGCTCGGCGTTTGACACGTACTCGATTCGCATGTCGCTGGGGCTTGTGCTGAGCTTGGGCCTCATGGTGGGCCTTACGGAGCTGCCCCTCGAACGGTCGTCCGAGTTCGTTGGGTGGGGCCCTGGCACCCCGCAGGAACGCATCCAGCTCGCGGAGCTCAGGACCGCCCCCCTGGACGACACCGCCCCCATGCACCGGCAGACGAGCGACGTCCCGCCCACCGTCCAGCGCGCCGTGCGCCCCGAGCCGACCGAGCCGGACCCCGTGCCCCCGGAGGCCCCTCGCCAGAACGACCCGGAAGCGACGACGTCCGAGACGACCTCTGAAACGCTGTATGCCGGACAGCTGGCCGTCATGGGCCCCGGCAATGAGCGCCCGCGCATCGTGGGCGGGCGCGGCTCGTTTTACCTGAGCATCGAGTATCCGCCAGAGGCCCGTCGCCAAGGGATTCAAGGCCGACTGGTGCTCGACTTTGTCGTCGACACGGAGGGGTACACCCAAGACATCCGCGTCATCAAGTCTCTGCATCCGCTCTGTGACTCGTCGGCGGTCGCCGCCCTGGAACGCACTCGCTTCGTTCCCGGCCAACGCAACGGTCAGAAGGTTCCCGTTCGCATGCGTCTGCCGGTGCGCTTTCAACTCGTGAACCTGGCGGCCGATCGGGAATCGACGGACACGCAATCGCCCCCGTCCAACAAGAGATTGTAGCCGACGGGCCCGTGGAACGCCGTCCTCCGCTGGCGTGTATCTTCTCTCCCCGCCCATGATGGAGACTGCGTGAAGGCGCCTGCGGGCCGGAAGCGCTTTCATACGATTCCCCTCCCTAAACTCAGGTGATATCATGGCTGAAACGGTTCTTCCACACGCTGACCCGGACACGACGGACGACTTTCTGCCGATCAATGGAACCGATTACGTCGAGTTCTACGTCGGCAATGCCAAGCAAGCGGCGTTTTACTACGCCCATGTGTTTGGTTTCGACATCACGGGCTACCGCGGCCCCGAAACCGGCACCCGGGACCGAGCGAGCTGGCTCGTCGAGCAAGGCAAGGTGCGCTTTGTCTTCACGAGCGCCCTCCGTCCCGAGCATCCGGTGCTGGATCATGTGCATCGTCATGGCGACAGCGTCAAGGACATCGCGTTGTGGGTCGACGATGCCGAGGCCGCCTTCCGCGAAACCATGCAGCGGGGCGCCACCGCGGTGCACGAACCCGAGGTGCACGAAGACGAAGCGGGCCGCGTCGTCACCGCCGCAATCGCCACCTACGGGGAGACGATCCATACCTTCGTCGAGCGGCGCGGCTACGACGGCTTCTTCTTTCCCGGCTTCGAACGCTACTCCC
>JAAAPH010000241.1 GCA_009908415.1 Bacteroidota bacterium | reverse complement strand
GTCCATCACGACGCGGGTGCCCGGTTCCAGCTCGGGCACGACGACGTAGCCGTCGGCATCGGCGGGGGCGTCGACGGCCTGGCGGCGGAAGGTGTTGTTGCCTTCATCGACGATGACATACGTGCCGTTCTCGTCGGTCATGATGGCGTCGGAGGGCAGGGCGGCCTGCGCGTCGCCGGTGATTGCCACGCGGGCGGTGGCGAACATGCCGGGGCGCAGCGATCCGTCGGCGTTGTCGAGCCGAATCCGGGCGCTTACCGCACGGCGCTCTTCGTCGACCTTGGGCACGAGCTGGACGATGGTGCTCTCGTACGTGCGGTCGGGGTTCATCGGTGTCGTCACCGTCACGCGCTGGCCTTCGTGGACGCGGCCCAGGTTGCGCTCGAAGACGTCGGCCACCACGCGGATGGGCTGCAGGTCGACGATGTAGAACAGCGTCATGCCGTCGTCGACGGGGCTGCCGAGGGCGGCCATCCGGTCGAGCACGATGCCGTTCATGGGTGCTTCCATGGGGAGCGTACTGAGGTCTTCGTCGCCGTGGGCCACCCGCTCGATGCGCTCGGCCCGTACGCCGATCGAGCGCAGCTCCTGGCGGGCGGCGGCCCAGGCACGCTCGGCGGCGTTCAGGTTTTTGGTGAGGCCGACGCCGCGCTCCTGCAGCCGCCGCTGCCGATCCAGTTCGTCGCGCGCCTGCCGGAGCGCGGCCACCATCTGACTGAGGCCGGGCGCCGTGATCTCAGCCAGCACCTGGCCGGCCTGTACGGCAGCGCCCACGCCGACGTGGAGCGCCTCGACGCGTCCGCTCACGAGCGACGTGACGTAGGCCTGCTGGTTGGCCTCGGGCATCACGCGGGCCGGGAGCGACAGATAACTCGTCACGGGGCGCTCCTCCACGGAAATGGTGTTGACCGTCATTTCGGAGACCTCGGCCTCCGTCAGCGTGATGCGATCGGACGGCACGGGCTCGGTGGAGCTGGATGCCGGCGACGAAGAGGGCGCATCGGGGGAGGTGCCGCAACCGATGCTTGGTACGAGCAGCAGGGCAAGTCCTACCATCCAAAAGCGAGAAGGAGAGAGGGCCATCATGGCAGTCGGTATCCAGTGGGTCAAAATCAACAGGGTGCGATTACTCTGGAGCGTCGGTGGCGTCGGCCTGCAGGAACGGCGTGTGCAGCAGGGGCGCCTCGTCATCGGGGCCGACGCCCATCGCGTATTCGAGGTCGTACAGGCTGCGCAGGTGGCCGGCGACGAGGTCGATCTTCATCATGCGGGCGGACCGCGTGGCCTCCATGGCGTCGAGCAGGCCGACGAGGCTGAGCTCACCCTCCGAGTACACGTAGCGGGCGTCGTCGAGGAGCGCGTCGGTGTTGGTGAGCAGGTTGTTCGAGATGCGCTCGATGCGCTCTTGGTAGCTTTGCACCTCGGCATACGCTTCGCGCACCTGGAGCTCCACCGTGCGCCGCGCGTCTTCGGCGTGTGCCAGGGCCCTCTGCTGCTGGGCTTGATGGGCACGTACCTGGGTGCGGCCCGTATTCCACAGCGGGATCTGCAGGCTCAGGCCCGCCGTGTAGCCCCACGCGGTGCCGCCGGGGGTGTCTTGCAGCTTGGGGCCGGCGGATAGGTTGAGCGAGGGGATGCGCTGCAACCGGGCGGCGCGCAGTTGCTGGCTGCGGGCGTCGATGCGGGCCTGCGATGCGTTGAGCATACCGCGCCGCGCGAGCGCTTGCGACCGCACCGACGCGTACTCCATGGCGATGGGCTGATAGCGGAGCGTGCCGGCTACGGTGTACTCGGTGAGGTCGCGATCAGCGGCAAAGGAGGCCGTTTCGTCCGGCAGGATGTGGACGGCGAGGCGGCGCCGGGCATTGTCGGCCTCCGTCTCGGCCTGGGTGAGCTGGTTCTCGAAGTCGGCCAGCGCCACGCGGAGGCGGGCCCGGCCGAACGTGTCGAAGTCGCCTTCCTGGTAGCGCACGTCGGCCGCGCGGGTGGCCGTCCGCACCGCCTCGGTGATCTGTTGCAGCGTCTCGACGCGCGCCGCGGCGGCCACGACGTCGATGTAGCGCTTGCGCAGGTCCCGGAAAGCGCGGGCTGCGTCTTCCGCAAACGCAAACTCGGCGGCGTCCGTAAGGTGGTCGGCTGCCTGCTCGTGGGCGCGCATCGTTCCGGGATAGGGCAGCGTCTGCCCTACATTAAAGAACAGCTGGTTGTCGATGCCGCCGGTCGGCAGTGGGATCCGATCCTGTGAAACGTTGACCGAGGGGTTGGGCCACAACGTCGGCGTCTGGGCCTCGAAGGCGTGCTGGTTCACCGCGGCGCGGCCCGCGCGCAACGCCGGGTTGTGTTGCAGCATGAGGGCCTTGGCCTCCTCGAATGTGAGTCGGCTCGGCAGCGGCGGCGACTGCGCCCAGAGGGGCGACGCCGAGAGCAAACCGATCAGCAGTACGACAGCAAGAGTCCGGGGTCGCAACATAGAACGCGGGCCGGTGGCGGGTTGGAATGATTGTGCACACATCATTCTACGCCTGCGGTCGCGCCGGATCATTAGAGCGCGGTTAGAATGCCATTAGAGGACGATTAGAAGTGACCCTGCAGGGCGTCATTCGTCCCGCTGTTGCGTATGGTGAGGGCGGCATCCACCCAATACATCGCGTTTCATCCGCATGAGCGAACATATCCTTCTTGTCGAGGACGAAGCCGAAATTGCTTCCTTCATCCGCCGGGGCCTGAGCGAAGAAGGCTATGAGGTTACCTGGACGGTGGAAGGAGAGAAGGCGCTGGAATTGCTCGGCGCCGAGCCGATCGACCTCGTTCTGCTCGACATTCGCCTGCCGGGCATATCGGGCATCGAGGTGCTGGAGGCCGTGCGCGAGGAGTGGATGGACCTGCCCGTGATGATGCTCACCGCCCTGGACGCCGTCGAGGACCGCGTCCGAGGCCTGCGTGCCGGGGCGGACGACTATCTCCCCAAGCCGTTCGACTTCGAGGAACTGCTCGCCCGCATCGAGGCGCTGCTTCGTCGGGCGCCGGGCGCTTCGTCTGCCTCCGACGTGTACCGGCACGGGACCCTCACGCTCGATCCGCAGGCGCACACGTGCACCTGCGACGGTGACCCGATGGACCTTACGCCGAAGGAGTTCGATCTCTTGGCGTATTTCATGGCCCACCCGGGGCGTGCCCTGCGCCGGGATGAGATTCACCAAAACGTGTGGGGGCATGACTTCGATCGGGGGACCAACCTGATCGACGTGTACGTGGCCTACGTCCGCAGCAAGCTCGATGCGTTTGACTGCGATCACCGGATCGAGACGGTCCGCGGCGTGGGCTACCGGTACGTGCCCCCCGACTCCGCGCTCGCTCGCGAAGTATGACCTACGATGCTCGGTTGCCAATGACCTCCGCTTCTTCCACTCCCCATTCCGAGGCCTCATCTGCTGATGGGCGCGCCACGTTCCGGCGGCGCCTCGTCGTGGCGACGGGCGGTGCGCTGGCGCTGGCGCTGACGGCGCTGGCCGGCCTCATCTGGCTGGGCGCGTATGCCTGGTTCAACCACAACGCCCGGCACGTGCTGCGCAGCGAAACCGAAGGCGTCCTCGCCCAAATCGTGACGCCGGCCGACACGCTGAACGCCGATGGGTACGCGTGGAACGAGCCGCACCACCGGTTCCGCGGCCGCCACGTGGACCCTTTCTTCCTGCAAGTGTTTGACGACCGGGGGCACCTCCTGCGCGCGTCCGACAACATCGACATCTTCCGCGAGGACGCCTATCCTGCCCGCCCGCTGGCCGCGACCACACAGAACGACGAGCTCTATGACCCGCTGCGCACGTTTCGGGTGGAGAATACAAAGCTCTATTACACGACGCGCCCCATCTATAACGATGCCGGCGAACAGCTGGGGACCGTGCAGTTGGCGCGCCCTGAACCGGGGCTGGCTACGCTGCACCAACAGCTCGCCCTGTTCTTGGGCGGCGGCCTGCTGGTGGTATTGGGCGGGCTCGGCGCCCTGATCTGGTGGGTGGCCGGGCGCGTGCTGCGCCCGTTGGAAACGATCACGGCCTCTACCCGCACGATAGCCCCCGACCGGCTGGGGCAACGCATTGCCGTGCCCGACGAGGCCGACCGGGAGACGGCCCAACTCGCCGC
>JAAAPH010000408.1 GCA_009908415.1 Bacteroidota bacterium | reverse complement strand
CCAGACGGCGCTGGTGTTTCTTGGCCTCGCGCTTCCGCGTGATCTTTAGGGCGACGCGTTTACGCTGGGGACTACGGTGCTTGTCGTAGAACTGCAGATAGTACTTGCCGTGTTGCTTGATGAGCGATGACATACTGTGACCTCCATAGTGTGATGAAGTCACAGCGCTCGATAGCAATTCTCGATAGCAATCCGATAGCAATCACTGCTATCGACTGCTATAAAACGGGGCAAAATACCTTTTCAGCCGACTTGCTGAAGCACCGAGCATCGGCCATAAAAATGGCCCTAAATCGGCCTTGAGCGCCGATAAAGGGCCGTTTGAGAGGTGGTACCCGAGGAGGGACTCGAACCCCCACGTCCTCGCGGACAACGGATTTTGAATCCGTCGCGTCTACCAATTCCGCCACTCGGGCATGTCGCACGCGCCGGTTCACTCGAAAGTCCGGCCTGTATCAGAGTTCCCCGTGCCGCGTCGCCGTCCGGTTAGCCGCCCACCCGCTCGGCGAAGGTGGCGTGGAAGCGGATGATGGCCTCGATGCCCTTGTGAAACCGGTCCAGCCCGAAGTGCTCGTTGGGCGAGTGGATGGCGTCGGAGTCGAGGCCGAAGCCCATCAGCACGCTGTCGAGGCCGAGGTGGTCCTTGAAGTCGGCCACGACGGGGATGGTGCCGCCGTTGCGGACGAAGTGCGGCGCCTGCCCGTACACGTGCTCCACGGCGTCCGCGGCGGCCTGCATGGCCGGATGGTCGCGATCCACCAGCACGGGCTTGCCGCCGTGGAGCCGCCTGAAATCGAGGGTCATCGTGGGCGGGGTGAGGTCCTGCAGGTACGCCTCCAGGTTGTCGTAGATGTCCGCCGCGCGCTGATCGGGCACGAGCCGCATGGAGATCTTGGCGTGCGCCTTCGCCGGGAGCACGGTTTTCGCGCCCTCGCCCGTGTAGCCGCCCCAGATGCCGTTCACATCGAGCGTAGGCCGCCCGGAGAGGCATTCGAGCAGGGTGTAGCCGGCTTCGTGCTTCACGGCGTCGAGGCCGATCTCGTCCTTCCACGCCGCCTCGTCGAAGGGCAGCTCGCGGTATGTCTGCCGCTCGTCCGCGGTCAGGTCCTGCACGGCGTCGTAGAAGCCCGGAATCGTGATGCGATGATCCGCGTCGTGCAGCTGGCTGATAAGGTCGGCCAGCGCGTTGATGGGGTTCTCCACGCCCCCGCCGTAGATGCCGGAGTGCAGGTCGCGGTTCGGGCCGGTGAGGGTGATTTCCGCGTAGGCCATGCCGCGCAGCCCGTATGTGATGGAGGGCGCGTCGTGGCTGAACATGGCCGTGTCGGAGATGAGCACGACGTCGGCGTCCGCCAGCCGGTCCTTGTGCGCTTCGATGAACGGGACGAGGTGCTTGGAGCCGGTCTCTTCTTCGCCCTCGATCACGAACTTGAGGTTGACGGGCAGGTCGCCCTCCTGCTGCAGGTACGCCTCGGCGGCCTTCGCGTGCATGAACATCTGCCCTTTGTCGTCGCAGGCGCCGCGGGCGTAGAGCGTGCCGTTCTTGCGGGTCGGCTCGAACGGGGGCGAGGTCCACAGCTCCAGGGGGTCGGGCGGCTGCACGTCGTAGTGGCCGTAGACGAGCACGGTGGGCCGGTCGTCGTCCACCATGTGCTCGGCGTACACGACGGGGTGGCCGTCGGTGGCGATGACCTCCGCGTGCTGCACCCCGATCGACGCCAGGTGCTCGGCAAGCCAGTTCGCTGCGCGCTGCACCTCGTTGGCGTACTGGGAATCCGTGCTGATCGACGGGATGCGCAGCAGCTCTTCCAGCTGGCCGACGAAGTCGTCGAAGTGCGTTTCGGCGTAGGACAGGGCGTCTTGCATGGTGGCAGGTTGACCGGTTGTAAGTTGGCAGGTTAGAAGGTTGGAACGTTGGGGGCAGGAGAAGGAGAACCTTGACCCTGCTAACGTGAAAACCTTCTAACGGGACGCTTTTTTCGCGTGCATGATGAGGCGGGGGCTGTCGGGCGTGTAGGGGGCACCGTCGTAGTCGCCGACGGCCTGCACCAGCTGCAGTCCGACCTGCTGGTGGAGCTGCTTGAAGTCGTCCAGCGTGAGCAGCCGCACCGACTCGCAGAACGTGCGCGTGGCGCCGTTGTCGTGCAGGGTGATCTCTTTGTTGACGCGGCCGTCCTCCACCCAACGGCGCTGTTCGATGGTGACGCCGTTCTTCGCGTGTTTGTCCTCCGGGGTCAAGGACTGGAGGACGTGCGGCGCGTTGAGGAAGTCCTGGACGAGCCAACCGCCCGGCCGCAGCGCGTCGGCCATGCGCTGGAGCGCACGCGCATGGTCAGCCTCCTCCTCGAAGTAGCCGAACGCGGTGAACAGGTTGATGACGCCGTCGTACGCCGCCGTGCCCATCGGGTCGCGCATGTCCTGCACGCGATACGCCACGTCGAGCCCGTCCTCGGCGGTGCGCCGCCGCGCGGCCGCGATGGCGTGGGCCGACAGGTCGAGCCCCGTCACGCGGTAGCCGCGCCGGGCCAGCGCACGCGCGTGCCGACCGCGGCCGCACCCGACGTCGAGAATTTCGGCACCCGGCGCCGGATCCACGAGCCGCTCGATCAGGTCGACGACCTGCGCGGCTTCGGTCTCGTCACGTTGTTGATAGACGAGCTCGTACTCGTCACGATCAAACCACTCTTCGTACCAGGGCACAGGGCCAAACGGGGAAAACATACAAGCACGGACAGGGAGCGCTCCGGTCAGTCGGCGGCGTCCTCGTCGGACGCAAACGGGGCCAGCGCCTCCTCGATGGGGCGCGCATCGGGGAACCACGCCACCAGCTTGCGCACGATCTCGTCGAGCAGCGCGTCGGGACAGGACGCGCCGGACGTCAGCACGATGTCGACCGGGTCGGTGTCGGGGAACCAGTCCTCGGTGGTCGTTTCTTGCTTGGCGTGCAGGTCGAAGTGCTGGATGAAGGCCGGCGACTCGATCTGGTCGGCGTCCTTGACGAAGTACGTCGGCATGTGCTCTTCGCAGAGCTCCACGAGGTGGCTCGTGTTGGACGAGTTGTAGCCGCCCACGACGAGCGCCACGTCGCCGCCGTCGTTGATGAGCGACTTCGTGGCGTCCTGGTTTTCGTAGGTCGCGTAGCAGAGCGTGTCGCTCGTGTCGGCGAAGTGCGTCTCGATGTCGGCCTCGCCGTACCGGTCGATGAGCGCCGCGCGCAACAGGTCGGCGATGGCCTTCGTCTCGGTGGCGAGCATCGTCGTCTGGTTCACCACGCCGAGGCGCCGCAGGTCGGTCGCCGGGTCGAAGCCGGCCGAGTAGCGGTCCTCGAACCGATCGAAGAAGAAGGCGGCGTCTTCCTCGCCGCGGATGACCTTCGCCAACACCTCGGCCTCGTCGAGGTCGCGCACCACGACGACCGGGCCGTCTTCCTTGGCGTGCGAGATGGTGGCGCGCGTCTCTTCGTGATAGCGCTTGCCGTGGACGACGATGCTGTAATCCTTCTGCCCGATCTGGTGGCTCTTCCGCCACACCTTCTCGACGAAGGGGCACGTCGTGTCGTACGCCTCGGTGTCCACGCCAATGCGCTGCAGCTCTTCGGCCACGTGGGTCGAGGCCCCGAAGGCCGGGATGATGACGACATCGTCCTCGGTCAGCTCATCGAACGGAATGAGCTGCTCGCCCGAGGTCGTCCGCAGAAAGCGTACACCGCGCTCCCGCAGGTCGTCGTTGACGTGTGGGTTATGGATCATTTCGGACAGCAGAAAAATCCGTTTGTCCGGATTCTCGTCGATCGCCTGATAGGCAATCTCGATGGCGTTCTCGACCCCGTAGCAGAAGCCGAAGTGCCGGGCGATCTTGAAGCGGAGCGGTCCAAAGTCGATGACCGACGGCGACAAATCCTTCTTGCGCGGGTCCGTCGCCTTCCGGGCGTCCTTGACCGTGGAAATGATGGGGCTGCTGTAAAACGTTGGGACGTCGAACTGACGCATGGGCGAGAGACCGGGTCCGTGGGGGAAACGGGTGTGCGTTACGTGCTACGCATGGTCGGAAGGCAGGTTCAGCATGGGCAAAGACCCCGAGGTGAGGCCAGTCGGGGTGTGCAGTGCGCCGGTCGAGGCGCCCGGCCAGCAGGCCGAGTTTGGAGCCGT
>JAAAPH010000053.1 GCA_009908415.1 Bacteroidota bacterium | reverse complement strand
TTCGGCATCGGAGAGATCTACGAGCAAATCGGCGAGCGAGAACGCGCCTTGGCATGGATGCGGAGTGCCCTTCGGCGGGACTTTGGCTGGATTCAGGTGCAGTACTCTCCGTGGCTACAGGATCTCCGTACCGACCCCACCTTCATCGGTATGCTGGCAGCGCTCGACCCGGACGCTTCGTAAACGTAACGCCTTCTTCCTCGCCTTCCACTCAACGCTATCGTCATCATGTCCGCGTCATCCCTACAATGCGTTGTGCGCTCCTTTCTCGCAGTTGGCTGTTTCGTGCTCGCCACGGTGCAGGTGGCCGCGGGACAACCACGCGTGGACCAGCACAACATCCGCGTCTTCACATCGCCTGACGCCACCGAGCAGGGCGGGATGTGCCTCTACCGGATTGACCAGCAGGCCAACCAAGACGTCCTGCGCATCGTCCCGGGAGGCACGATCCGTTTCTACACCGACCGGGGGCTGTGGGTGAACATCGACGTGCAGGATGACGCGCAAGGCCGGAAAGGCACCCAGGGCAGTCATCAAGCCAACCTGCGCAGGGCCCGCCCCGTCACCCAACTGACCGCACGCGACGCCATTGGAGAAAACACCGAGCACAAGATCAGTATCAATTGCTGTTTGGGTCGCTCGCCCACGGCTTGCGTCGATAACTGGGTCGAAGCCCAACCGTCCAGCCAAGACCTCGGCGCGCGTGATACCCGCGAAACCGACGTATGGGTGAACACGACGCCGCGTGCATGGCCACGTGGTCCCCACGCCATGGATGCAGCTGGAAGGCGGCCGGCTCCTTCTCCTCCGCCCCACCCGATGCCCGGCGGAGGGCCGATGATGGAAATCGACGAGGAGCAATGAGTGCCCGCCTGCTGCGGTGGACACGAGCAGGCGACAAACGCCCGAGAAGTGCAGCGTTACGCATCCGGTGCGATGAGCTCCACCGGATGGGCCACGTCGCGGTCAAAGAGCGCTTCGAGCTGTTCGATGCACGAGACGCCGCTCGCGGCGAGGATCGCGCCGTCCTCGACGGCCGTCTCGAACTGACCGTGCAGGCGCGCACCGACCTGCATGCTCAGCTCGTAGTAGTCGGCCTTGTACCCGAACGAGCCAGCCATCCCACAGCACTCCACGTCGGAGGTCACTACGTCGTATCCGCACTGGCGCAGCACCTCGATGGCAGGCGACGCCATCCCGAGCGTGCGCTGCTGGCAGTGGCTGTGATACGCCACAGTCTGCCCGCGCCCGTCCCGGAGCCCCAGCGCCGCGTCGCCGGTCTGATGGATCTGCTGCTGGATGAAGGCGAGGACATCCATGCTCGCCCCGCACAACCGCTCATGATCGGCCTCCGGCAGTAGCTTGGCGTAGTCGCGCCAAAACATGGCGAGGTCGGACGGTTCGAGAACGATGATCGGACGCCCGGCGTCAAGGTGCGGGGCGAAGGCGTCGTATGTTGCGCGCGCTGTCTCCTTGGCCGTTTGAATCATGCCTTGCGAGAGCGGAGCACGGCCGCTTGGCGCGACGTCGGAGAGGCGCACCTCCACCCCGAGCGCTTCCAGAGCCCGCACGGCGGCCTGCCCGCGCCCGGTGCGGACGTGGTTCGTGTACGGATCGGCGTACAGCACCGCCGTCCCGTGCGGCTGGACAGGCGTCGCCGGGCGCGCGTCCCACCATCGACGGAGCGTGTGGCGCTGGAACGCAGGCAACGCCCGTCGCCGGTCGATCCCGGCGAGCCGCTCCATCGCCGCCCGCACGAGCGGCTGCTCGGCCATCCAATTCGAAAGCGGAGCCAGGCGGCTCCCCGCACGAGCCAGCGTGGCAAAGTGTCCGAATAGGCGACGCGACAGGTCAAGCCCGGCCGGCTCGTCATCCGGCGTCAACCCGTCGACGAGCCAGTCGAGGGCCCCCTCGCCGTCGCGGTTGATGCGATCCTGCACGACCGCATTGATCCACGGGATGTCGATGCCGACCGGGCAGGCCGGAACGCAGCGCGAGCAGCCGGTGCACAAGTCGTTGAACGTGTCCGCGGTGTCGAGCCCGTGGATACCGGCCTCCCAGCCCGTCGCGATGCCGCCGGAATAGGTCTTCCCGCCAAAGGCATGGCCGCCCACCTCCTGGAAGTTTGCGCAGGTGTTCGCGCAGGCCGAGCAGCGGATGCAATACAGTGTCTCCCGCAGGTCCTCGTCCTCTCGCATGGCAAGCCGGCCGTTGTCGATCAGGATGAGATGAAACGACCGCTCGTTGCCGACTGCCCCGTTGGTGCCTTTGAATTGGGGAACCGGGGTATCGAACGGCGGCGTAAAGAGCGAGATGTACGACGTGATGTCCTGCCCCGTCCCCGACCGACCAATGAGCTCAACGAACGGCTGCACGTCCTGAAGGGTCGGCACCACCTTTTCGACACCGGCAACGGCGATATAGGTTGGCGGGACGAGTGCCGTCTTACGCGCGTTGCCCTCACTGGTGACGAGCACGATCGTCCCCGTGTCGGCCGCGATGAAGTTGGCCCCCGTCATGCCCACGTCGGCTCCTTCGATCAGGGTGCCCAGCTTCTGCCGGGCGAAGCGGGTGAGCTCCTCGGCGGTCTCCAGCGGCTCATCGGGCTCGAACGTGCGCTGAAACAGATCCGCAATCGCCTCGCGCGACTTGTGGATGGCCGGCGCCACGATGTGCGAGGGGACTTCGTCGGCGAGTTGAAGGACCCACTCGCCAAGATCCGTTTCTACGACGTCAATGTCGCGCGCCTGCAAGGCCGCATTGGTGCCAATCTCTTCGCTCGTCATCGACTTGCTCTTGACGAGCCGCTGGGCCCCTTCGGTCAGGCGGGCGATGTGCCGGTTCGCATCGTCGGCATCCTCGGCAAGGTAGACCGTGCCGCCCCGTGCTTCGACGGTCGTCCGCAACTGGTCGATGAGCGCCGGCAGCTGCGCGATCGCATCTTCCTTGATGGCGCGCGCTCGCTGCTTCAGCGCCTCGTAATCGGGTAGCTTCGCGACCGACGTGTACCGTCCCTGGTTAAACCCGCGAGTGTTCTGAGCGACTGAAGCGCCTTCGGCCTCCATGATGCGGCGGATGGTGTCGGCGTCAGCACGTTGCGAAGGGTGACTCATGGCTGCAAACGGTTACGGAACGGGAAAATCCAAGCAGGGACCACGGGATGGGCTCAGCGATCGTCGATAAGCAGGACATGCACCCGCTCGGGGCCGTGGGCGCCCCGAACGAGCGCGCCCATGTCGGCCGTGGCGCTGGGCCCGGTCGCCAAGATGGCGCTTGTGCACCCATCGCGGATGTGGCGGGATAGATGCTCGAAGGCAGACGCCATATCGGGCACGACGTCCGAGGCCCGTAGCACGGCTACGTGTAGCGGCGGCCACAAGCTCGTTGCCTCGGTGGCATCCCCCCACGACTCGATGACGATACTGCCGTAATCGGCCACGCCGAGCCGGGCGGCTGTCACCCCCGTGCGTGCCGCGCGCAAATCGTCGGCCGTTGGACGGAGCGTCACATTGGCCGCCTCCAGGACGCCTCCCTCGACGGGGAGCGCCGTGCCGACCACCGGCGGTTCCACGATGGACCTGAGCACGTCGCCGGCCTCATGTCCTACGGTGCGCGTGCAGGCTACGTCCAACCGAGCCAGCGCGTCCAAAAAGCGATCGACGACATCCGATGCAGCGGTCGCCATATGTGAGAAGCTATAATGGGCAGGGGATGGTGTTCTGGGACCACGCACAGAGGCATACGTCGCCCCAAAAGACAGGACGTCGTAGGTTGTACCTCTGCTTCGGTGGATGGATTCATGCCTACGCGCCCAATCCGTCTGGCTCGGTTCGAGGCAGGCCTTCTGCCCCGATGCTCCCCGCTCTACGGACAGTACCCTGCACGCGAAAACGGGAGGCACGCTCGCATTCATCCACCAAAAGTCCCTAGCGCAACCTGAGCATGCTGTCATTCGGCCGACGAATCAAGCTCAGGATGACCCATCGGGGTTTGTGAGGGTGTCTTTACCATTTATCAACGTAATGACTCATCTTCGAAACTACTATTGGGATCTGATCGGCACAAGATGCTTCCCTCCTGATTTTCAATATTTTGCCGGCTACCATGCCTCGATCTTCGCTGCTTCTCGCCTGTGCGATGGTCGTTGTC
>JAAAPH010000390.1 GCA_009908415.1 Bacteroidota bacterium | reverse complement strand
CCAACGCTCCCCCGATCCATGCAACGCTTCCACCCTGTTCTTCTCGTCCTGCTCCTCACCGGCCTCGTCCTTGCGGGCTGCGACAGCGGGTCGACCGTGCCGGACGACATTGGCTCCGGCACCGCCGTGTCGTTTGGCACCGCCGCTGCCACCATCAGTGAAGGCGACGATCCCTTCACGCTTGAGGTGGTAACCGCCGACCCGGGCTTCAAAACCTTCAGCGCCGACCTGGTGCTGACCGACCAGGGCACACTCGGCCCCGACGAGTTCGACGGCCCAGCCACCACCACGCTCAACTTCGAGCAGAGCACGACGGCGGGCGTCGCCCGGAGCTTCGACATCGAGGTGGTTGACGACGACCTCTTCCTCGAGGGCGACGAGACGCTCGTCTATGAGCTTCAGAACGCCAACGGCGCCTCGCTGGGCGACGTGACGACGTTCACACTGACCGTGGAAGACAACGACACGGTGGACGATCCGCCGACGATCGAAACCGCCCGCGGCCAAGCACTCGGCGACGCCGTGACCGTCCGCGGGATCGTGCTTCGCAAAGATGGAAGCAACATCTTCATCCAGGACGACAGCGGCCCGACGGGGGCCAGCGGCATCGTGGTCCGCAACGGCGATCTCGCCGATGCGTACGAGGCCGGCGACATCCAGCCGGGCGACTTGCTGCAGGCCGAGGGCGAGCTCGGCGCGTTTAGCGGGCTGCTTCAAGTGAGCGGCGACGTCACATTCTACAAGCTGGCGCGCGACACGCACGCCCTGCCCGCCCCGCAAACCGTGACCGTGGCCGACCTCCTGAACGGCGGCGGGGAGGACTATGAGTCCGAGTGGGTTACGATCGCCGACCTCACCATCAACCCGGACGGCGATGCGACCTTCCAGGGCGGGACGAACTACGATGCGAGTGACCCCTCGACGATGGACTCGATCGCCCTCCGGATTATCGATGACGCGTTCTACGTCGGCGAGCCGATTCCGTCGAGCACCGTCACCTTCACTGGCGTCGTCGGCCAGTTCAACTTTGAGTTTGGCGGCGCCCGCGGCCCCGACGACGGCTACCAGCTCTTCGCCATCGTGGAAGGCGACCTCGAGTAGCCCGCCCGGTGGGAGTGCCTCTTCCGCCCTCCATAGCAGCGCAGAGACAGGGATGGTTCAGCATGAGCCATCCCTGTTTCCTATTATAGACGCTGGCTCTGTCTCTCAAGCTTTGTATCCCCCTCATGTCCCACTCTCTACGAACGTTTTCAGCTCTGCTCGCCCTGCTGCTGGGCGGTGCGTTGGCCTCCCCCGCATTGGCCCAGACGTCCATCGCCGACGCGCGGAGCCAGGGCAACGGCGCGACCGTCACCGTGGAAGGCACCGTAACGCGGGCGCTGGGCGACTTCGTGCGCCTGCAAGATGCCAGCGGCCCAACCGGCGCCAGCGCACTCGTCGTCCGGCAAACCAGTGGCGCGCTTCACGATGACGTCGCCGACGGCACGATTGCCCGCGGGACGCAGCTCCGCGTTACGGGCACCCTATCGTCGTTCAACGCCCTGTTGCAGATCAACGAGGACGATATCAGCAGCTACGACGTGCTGGGCACCGGGCCCGTGCCGGACCCCCAAGAGATCACGCTATCAGAGCTGTCCGCGAACGGCGAGGATTACGAGTCGGAGCTGGTCCGCATCACGGGGCTCAGCGTGCAGGGGGCCAGCGGGACGTTTGAGGCCGACCGGACCTACCAGGTCGTAGCCGCTGCGACCGGGACTCCCTTTGACTTTCGCGTGCAGAGCAGTGACGAGTCCGCACTGGGCGGGACGGCCGTTCCCAATGGCGCCTTCGACTACACGGGCGTCGTGGGCCAGTTCGATCCACAGGGCGGGACGACCTCGGGCTATCAGCTCATCCCCATTCGCCCGAGCGACCTGAGCCCGTCGCGCTCGTTCAGCTTCGGCCGCTTGTACGCACTGGCCGAAGAAGGCACAGGCACGGCGTCCGTCGACGTTCGCGCGTTCAACCTGGCCGCCGGCGACGCGGTCACGGTCACCGCGCAGGTGGCGGCGGCGAGCACGGCGGCGAACGGCACCGACGTCACGGGCTTTGCCAGCCCCCAGACGCTCACCTTCAGCGGCACGGCGCCCCCGCCCCAGACGCTCACCTTCGACGTGCCGGCCGACGCGGAGACGGAAGGCGTGGAGCGGCTGGAGGTTACGCTCCGCTCCTCCGACGGCGTGATTGCAGCCCCCGAGCGTTTCACGCTCTGGATCTTGGATGACGCCACGGCGCAAGGCCCGGTCGCCGAGGGCCTCGAGGGCGGCCCGCTGCTCGACGCGCTGGCATCGACCTACGGCGACGTGCCTACGCTGGGCTACGACATCGCCCGCGACACGATGTTCGCCGCCGTCTATGGCGCCCGCGACGACTCGCTGCGCGGCGTGTACACCGGCTTCGCCAAGTTTCTCCCGGTCGACGCCGACCCAACGGTCGCCGCGTGCAGCTTCGACACGGACGGCTGCACCGATCCCAACGACATCAACACCGAACACGCCTGGCCGCAGAGCCTCGGTTCGGGCGACGAGCCCGCCCGGTCCAACATGCACATCTTGTTTCCTACACGGGGCGATGTCAACTCCGCCCGCTTCACCTATCCGTTTGGCGACCTCACCGCGGCGGACGTCGACAGCTGGTTCTTCCGCGACGCGACGCGCACTAGCGCGCCTATGAACCGAGGCGCGTGGAGCGCCGTGGATGAAGACGCCAGCCGCTTCGAGCCCCGCGATGCGGTGAAAGGCGACATCGCCCGGGCCATGTTCTACTTTGCCGCCGTCTACCCCGACCGGGCCAACGAATCGTTTTTCGAATCTCAAAAGACGACGCTCTTCCAGTGGCACCAGGACGACCCCGTCGACGCAGCAGAGGCGCGCCGCAATGTGCTGCAGGCCGCCTATCAGGGCAACAAGCTGAATCCGTTCGTGGTGGACCCCACGCTGGTCCGCCGTGCGTTCGGCGCGCTCACGCCGCCTCCCGGTCTGTCCGCTACGGCCGGTGAGACGTCTGTTCAACTTGACTGGTCGGCGCCGCGAAGCGGGTTCGTCAGCGGGTACAACGTGTACCGCGCCACCGCACCATTCGACGCGCCCGGTGCAGCCGAGCAGCTGAACAACGACCCGCTCACAACAACGGCGTTCACCGACACAGAGGTCACCATTGGCACCCAGTATGTGTATCGCGTGTCAACCGTCGACGTCGACGGCGCGGAGAGCGACCTGTCCGACCCGGTCGAGGCGGTATCGTACCCGAGCACCGTCGAGGTAAGTTTCACCCGCACGTTCGGATCGGTCGACGCGGCAGAAAACTACCGGCTCGTGGCCCTGCCCGGCGAGGTTGATCGATCATTGGCAGCGACTGTAGCCGGAGAGGCCGGCGACGCCTGGCAGGCGTTTTGGGACGACGGGTCAGATACCGACTTTCTCCAGACCTACACCAATAGCGACCGGTTCGACTTCCGCCCGGGCCGCGGATTTTGGCTGCTCAGCTCAACGAACTGGACCGTAGCGGAGACCTTTCCGACGGTTTCCCTCACCGATGGCACCACCACCATCCCGCTGCACGACGGGTGGAATATCATTTCCAACCCGCTCGACATCGATGTGGCGTGGAGCGCGGTGGACGCGGCCAACGCGGGGACCTTGCAACCGATCTGGGCCTGGGACGGCGCCTATGGCGAGGCCGCTACGTTTGCCTCGGCCCGGGAGGGCGAAGCCTTCTATTTCCTGAACAACGGCGGCCTCGACGCCCTTACGCTCCCGTACCAACCGGCCCCTTCCGCGGCCGACCCGGCCCTCACGGCGCGCCCCCCGGCGTTGCGCCTCGATGTGCTGAGGGATGGCACCCGTCGCGCTCGCGTTCGCCTCGGCGCAGCCCCGGAGGCAGCCCCCGGCCGTGACGTACACGACGTGGTGGCGCCCCCCATGGCCTTTCAGCCCATCGCGCTCCACGTCCTGCCTACCGGGTCCCCCGGTGCGACCCCCACGCGGCATCAGCGCCTGGTGCGCGACATGCGCTCCAGCAGCGCGACAAACCACACGTTTGACCTCATGCTGCAGGCCCCGCCCGACCAGCCCGTGACGCTACGCGTCGCAGACCAGGGCGCCTTCGCCGGGGCCAACGTGGTGCTCGTCGACCTCGCGGCCGGTACCACGTATGATCTGCGCGCGACCTCGACCGTGCCGCTCCGCCCGACGCATGAAAACACGGCGTTGCGCGTGCTCGTGGGCGACGACGCGTTCGTGACCGCCGCGCAGGACGCCCTGCTTCCAGAAGCGCTGCGCCTCCATCCGAACTACCCCAACCCGTTCCGCACGCACACGACGCTCACCTACGACGTACCCCGCGCCATAGACGTGCGCGTAGCGGTGTACGATGCACTGGGACGCCGCGTGCAGGTGCTCGTCGACGGACGCACGCCAGCGGGCCGCCACACGGTGCAGTGGAACGGACGCGACGCGTCCGGGCGTGCCCTCGCCAGCGGCTTGTACTTCATCCGCCTCCGGGCGGGCGACCAGCAGCACATCCGGCGCCTCACGCTGGTTCGCTAGCGTGCACAGCGCCGACGGCGAACAGGCCTTAGCGCACGATGACAAACGTCTCGGTGATGTTGACCGACGGGCCGCGCAGCCGCACGATGTACAGGCCGCTCGGCAGGTCCTGCGCGTTGATCTCGATCGTGCTCAGGCGGGCTGCCTCGCCGGCGCTGTAGTGCCGGACGCGCACGCGCTGCCCCAGCGTGCTGAACACTTCGACGGAGAACGGAATGGCTTCTTCCATGCTGATCTCGAACTGCACCATGGCGCCGCGCCCCGGGCTCACCGGATTCGGAAAGGCCGGTCCCAGCACCACGCGCCCCTGCTCCTCGGTGGGCTGACGGGCATTTTCAATATCGAGCGCGTAGCGGGCCACCTCCCCCGTACGCGTGAATCCACTCGCGTTCTGCAACGTGAGGACGGCCCGCTCGGTCTCTTCGTCGACCTCATCGTGCACGATGGGAACGCGGACGCGGCGCACCGTGCCATCGGGCGTCCCCGCCGGAAACTGAACGGTGCGGTAGCGGAATCCGCCCAGGTCCTCCGGATCCACAGTACTCGCCGCCGCATCCAGGGCGACGGAAAGCGTGACCGCATCCTCGCCCACGCCCTCCACGACGATGTCCACCCCCGCCACGCTGTCCGACTCGGCGGCGACGGTGCCCCGCTGCACGAACGAGACGGTCGGCGTCGGGTAGGTGCCGCGCAGGTTGAACGCCGGCTCGGCAAGCTCGGGCGCAATCACGAAGGGATTCGGCTGCCCCTGATAGCGCGCGATCATCGTGGTGCGGCGCAGTTCGCGCTCGTCCACCGGATCTTCCACCATCCACTGCGCGAGTGTTGCCGTCAGGGCCGCCAGGGCGTCCGTGGAGGACGACGTGGGGTACATGGCATGATGATACAGGATGGCGCGCGCTAGGTCCCCACGCAGTTCCGTGCGGGGCGGGATGCCAGCGAGTGCTTCGGCCCCAGCCGCATCGTCGAGCGTGCGACCGAGCGCCGCCTGACGCTTCGCTTGTAGGCGGCCTTGCACGGGGATCAGAGCATGCAGGTCGCGGCGGGCGTGCGCCGTCTCTCCCCGCTTCTCTCCGCGTTGGACCGGCCAGACGGACCCGGCCCGGAATCCTTCTTCACGCGCACGCGCCGCGGCGCCCTGTTCGCCCGACACCGACGCCGTCGTACGCGTGAACGCTCCCTCGACCCGCCCAGCCTGGCGCCAAACGACGCCGAGCAACGAATCGGCCGCCGCCTCTGCATCGAAGACGGTGGCGGGCTCAAAATCGGACTGCAACTGCGCCGTGAGGGCACTGGCGATTTGACCGGGGTACAGCACGTCGTCGCGAATCCAGAGCCGGAACGAGCGAACAGCACCCACCGATAGATCGTCGCTCTGCAGCGTCAGATCAATGAACTCGATGCCTTCCTGTACGTCGTCGGCCTGCAGGGTAAGCCCAACCGACTGGGGCCGCGCTTCATCCGCCGCAAAGGAAAGCGACGCCGGATCGGTGTTGAGCGTGACGTCCTCGCCCACCGTGGCCGTCCCACCGCGCGTCGACACGGTGACCGTCGCATCCTGGGAGGGCGCGGCCGACACGATGACCGATACCGTGATACGCTTTTCCCCCTCGACCACGACAGCGGCCGAGCGATCAAACTGTACCGTCGGCGGCTCGGCTTGCGCGGCGGCCTGTGCGAGGCCCGGCCGCATGCCCACAATATGCGCCGCGATAATCAGATAGGAAAGGACAAGTAGCTTTCGCTTCATAGGCACCTGCATGAAGGCGACAAACGACCGAAGGGGCCGGCCGGCAACCAAACGTGGCTTACAGTGATTGGATTGCGGAACGTGCTATTGTACAACGGTCCCGGTGCATCCAATAGTATACGGAAGCCAAATGATTATTGGTACCGCGCGCCCGAGCCGGCAGCCGCCCGCGTTTCGCCGGACAGCAACATCTACCGTGCCCACCCGGCCGCATTTTCCTGTCCCACCGCGAGCTCCCACGTCTTGGGCCCGAGCCCCTTTCTTTCGCCGGCGTCAGGGTGCACCGCTGGCGGGTCGGTATAGAACTTGCAAATTTCGTGCATCCAATGGCGTTGAATCGCTCTCATCCTGTTTGCCGCCCATCATTCTTGCTGTCTGATATGTTCTTGCCCGCCCGCCGATGGCTGATCGTTCTGGTTGCTCTCAGTGTTCCTTGCACCGCGTTCCTCGTGAGCGGTTGTGCGTCCAGTGCCCGCTCGGCGTCCGACGTTACGAACTCAATCCCTTACGAGAAGGTGGACCGGCGTCAATTTACGGATGCCGGCGTGCAGGTCCGTACAGCTCACGGCAACCGCGTTTCCGTGAAAGTCGCTAAGAATGATACGCTCGTCTGGTTCGAGAACGAGCAGACGGGACGCTTCACACGGGCCTTTCTCCGCCGGGGCAACACGATTTACCTCCTTGCCCGCCGAGGCGATTACGTCCGCAGCTCGCCCAGCCAGACCGTCGCGTACCGGCTCTTCATGGAGGCCTGGCACAAGGCCGACCAAACGGGCAGCACGGTGTCGTCCTCCTTCGCAGACGACCAGCAGTAGGCCCTATTCAGTAGGCCCTACCGATGCCGCTGCAGCCCCCGCGCCGCCGCACGGCCCAGCCGACGACCCCACATCGCGTACCCGGCCGGCGCAGGATGGAACCCGTCGGTACAAAACGCTGCGTCCTGCTCCGGACGCGGCGCGGGCACATACGTGACGGTGTGCGTCGACGCCGCGAAGTTGCGCGTCGCCTGGTCAAGCAGCCGGCCGCGCCACGCGAGCACGGTCCGTAGCGGCTCCGGCAACGCCGGAAACCGGCCGATGGGCGGTATGCCCGACAGCGTCACGGGCGGGTGGTCGGTGCGCGCCCGCACGCCGGCCACGAGCCGGCCCAGGTCGCGACGCCACCGCGCCGGGCCATGCCACCGCATCACATCATTCACCCCCAACGCGACGACGACCGCATGGACGGGCGCCTTGGGAAGCGTCGGAAGGAGTCCATCGTGGGCCGCCTGCGCCGTGACGCCGCGCTGCCCGTGCGCCCGCCATCGGACGGGCCGCCCCGTCGTTTTGACGAGGGTACGTGCGACCTGCCCGGTCAGGGCCTGCGCATGATCGGGCGCGCCCACGCCCGTGACGGTCGACTCGCCGAAGACGAGCAGCCGGATCGGCATGCCCGTCCCCTGTGCCTGCCCGGTGACGGGCCCCGACGCGCCCGGGAGGCGCGGTATGTCTTCGCGCACGCGCCGGCCCTGCGTCCACACCACGGGAAGCAGCGGCACCGTCGCCGCGGCGGCGATCTGAAGACCGATATCAGAGAGCTGCATCGATACGGCAAAGATTCGTTACTGCTGATCGGTCGCATCCATCGCCGGATCCCCCCGCAAGGGCCCCACTGTCTGCTGCGCCAGCTCGAAGATGCGGCGGTACTCGTCGGCCCAGCTCGACGGCTCGGTGAAGCCGTGCCCCTCGACCGGATAGATGGCCAGTTCCCAGTCCGTCTTGCCCAGCTCAATGAGCCGCTGCGTGAGGCGGAAGATGTCTTGCGGCTGCACGTTCGTATCCACGAGGCCGTGCGGCATGAGCAGCGGGTCCTCCAACCCTTCGGCGTGGTAGATGGGCGAGGAGCGCGCGTAAGCCAGCGAATCGGTCTGCGGCGTGTTGAGGATGTTGGACGTGTACGGATCGTTGTAGTGCGCCCAGTCCGTCACGGAGCGGAGCGCGGAGCCGCCCGCAAAGTGCTCGGCCTCGGTGAAGAGTGCCATGAGCGTGATGAAGCCGCCGTACGAGCCGCCGTAGATGTACGTCCTGTCACCGGTGATGCCGCGGGTTGCTTCGAGGTACTGCTGCGCGTCCACGTAATCCTGGAGGTCGCGCCCGCCCATGTGGCGGTAGATGGCCGTGCGCCAGTCGCGCCCGTAGCCCGCCGAGCCGCGGTAGTCGACGTTCATCACCGTGTAGCCGAGATCCGTCAGCATGTTATGAAACATGTACTCGCGGAAGTAGCTGCTCCAGCCGCGGTGCACGTTCTGTAGGTAGCCTGCGCCGTGGACGAACAGTACGGCCGCGCCGTTGGGGGTTTCCGGCTGGAAGAGCTGCGCCGGCACGCGTACCCCGTCGGAGGCTTCGAAGCGGATGATGTCGGGATCGCGCCAGTCGTAGGCCGCCCATTCCTCCGTGGGCGAGTTTGTGATCTGCCGGGCGGCCTGCCCGTTCGTGCCGCCCGCAGGCGTCGGCTTCAGGAAGACCTCGGGCGGCTGGTTCGTGTACTCGTATAGCATCCCCATCATCTGCCCGTCCGGGCTGAGGGCGACCTGCGTCTGCCCCACCATCCGGGTGATCGGCGTGCGCGCGCCGCCGTCCACGGGCATCTGGTAGACGTGCCGCTCGTGCGGGGAGCGCTCGCTGCTGGCAAACGTCCACGTCTGGCCATCGCGGGAGAGGCGCGGATCGTCCACCTCAAAGTTGCCGCGCGTGAGTTGGTTGACGTCGCCCGTCGCCACATTCACCGTGTAGAGGTGGCTGTAACCGGTCGCTTCGCTCTGGAAGTAGAAGCGCTCGCCGCCGGTCCCGGACTCCGATCCGGGATCCGGGAGCCAGCCCATGTCGCTCGGGCCGCCGTACCACGAGATGCCGGGCCCAGCGATCCAGGCCGCGTCGTGCTGCCGGTCGAGCACGGTGAGGGTGCCCGAGGCGGCGTCGAGCCGCGCGATCCAGCGATCCTTGTTGTCGCGCGCCCGCACCTCGACCACGGCGTACGCGCCGTCGCCGCTCCAGTACGGCCCGAAGGCGTACAGGTCGCGCTTCGCCGCGGTGGAGTCCAACTCGATGCCCTGCGCCTGCATGTACTCCGGGACGTCGTACGCGCCGGGCAGCTGGTGCAGGTCCACCTGATAGGTCGTGTCGCGCAGCAGGTCCTGCACGTGGAGCGACGCCGTCCCGCGCTCGTCGCCCACCTTGGGGCGCGACCGGCGGATGTCCGCGTAGCCCGACTCCGTCACGTAGTCGATGACCTGCGTCCGGTCTGCGTCACCGGGCGTGTTCAGTGTGAACGAGACAAAGCGCTCGGTCGGGTCGATCCGCAGCTGCTGCAGGCGCTGATCGCCGTAATAGAACGTGGGCGGTGGATTCTCAGCCGCGCGCTCCCGCTCCTGGGCCGCTTCGCGCTGCTCCTCATCCTCCTGCTGTTCCCGGATGGTCTCGAACAACTCCATCTGCTGCGCTTCGAGGAAGGCCTCCTGCTCGCTCGGATCGGGCTCGGGGCGACCCTGTCCGCTGCGCAGGTCGGTAAGCTGGCGGGTCTGGCCGGAAGCGAGATCGAGGGCAAACAGGTTGTCCTCCTGCTGGAAGAGCACCCGCTCACCTGTGGGATCGAAGCGCGGACTGGATTCGGGGGCGCGGGTGTCGGTGAGGCGCGTCACGGCGTCGGCGTCGCGGTCGTACACGAAGAGGTCGCCGTCCTGCGCGTACACCTTGCGCTGGAAGCCGTCGTCGTATACGTGCTCGCCGTGATGCCAGCCGTCGAAGAAGGGTTTGTGCTGGCGGCGCTCTTCGGGCGGTACCTTCACGGCCGGGCCGCCGTCGCGATCCACCTTGTAAAGCGAGTCGCTGGGAAACTGGCCCTTCGGATTCCACTCGAAGTAGAGTGTCTGCCCGTCCTCGCTCCAGCGGATGGCCTCCGGCCAATCGCCAATCCACGACTCCGGCTCTTGCATGATCTGCTCGATGGTGAGCGGGGAGGTCTGCGCTGTAACAGTGGAGGCCGCTAATGCGAATGCTAAAATGAGGAGGGCGGAGCGAAGTGCGCGATGCATGAACGAGGCGAGGGGGTGTGAGTATGGAACGGGCAGTGCGAGCACGGACGACGCGCGCGGTGGTATCAATGTACAAGCTGACAGGCGAACTTCCACGTCGGATTTCCGCGGCCGCGCCGCGCCGCGTTGTGAGGGCGCTGCAGCGGGGCTGGACCGGCCTCCGCGCCGTCCCCACCGAGGCTATCGTTTGGATCGCCGGCCTCCTCGCGATGGCGAGCGCCGACCCGACGGCCCCGCCGCTCATCGACCTGTGCGTGTTCGACGCGCTCGGCGCCGCCTTCTGCCCCGGCTGCGGCCTCGGCCACGCCATCGCCTGGCTGGCACGGGGCGAGGTGGTCGCCTCGTTCCAGGCCCACCCGCTCGGCATCCCCGCTGTGGCCGTGCTCCTGCATCACGTCGTCCGCCTCACCCGGCGTACCTGACCCGCTCTTTTGACCCGCTCTGCTTCCACGATGCCTTCAAAACCCATGTCTAAAGTCCTCCGCTACCTCCCCGAGATCGAAGACGACGAACAGCTCTACGTGGCCCAGCTCATCACCGACATGTCCGACGAGCAAGCGAAGCAGTTCGCGTACGTGTACCGCGAGCGCCGCCGCGAGCCCATCCACATCCTGCTGCTTGCGCTCGTAGGCTTTCTGGGCGTGGCCGGGGCGCACCGCTTTTACATCGACGAGATCGGCATGGGCGTGCTGTACCTGCTGACCGGCGGCCTCTGCGTCATCGGGACGATCATCGACCTCTTCAACTACAAGGACCTCGCCTTCCGCTACAACCGCCGCCAGGCCGACGAGGTCGCTGCGCTCGTGGGCGATGCCTTTCCGGATGACGACGAAGAGGGCACGCCTCCGTCGTTCGATGCGTAAGCGGGTATGCCCCGCACGCTCAGTATTCCCTGCCCTCGTTCCGCACCGCCATGCGCCGCGTACTCCTTCTGCTTGTGACACTCGCCCTCGCCGTCGGCTGCAACTACTCGTGGCCTGATAGCGACGCGGACGGTCTGCAGCTCGACCGGATCGAGCTGCCGGACGGCTTTGCCATCGACGTGTACGCGCGCGGCCTGCCGGAGGCGCGCTCGCTGGCGCGGTCCCCGAACGGCACGCTGTTCGTCGGGACGCGCCAGGAGGGCAGCGTGTACGCGCTCGTCGATGCCGACGGCGACCACCGCGCCGACACGACGTACACCCTCGCCACGGGCCTGCGTATGCCCAACGGCGTGGCCGTCCGGGACGGCAGCCTGTACGTGGCCACGGTGAGCCAGATTCTGCGGTACGACGACATCGAGCAGCGCCTCGACGACCCGCCCGAGCCGGTCGTCGTCTACAACCAGCTTCCGACGGACGGCCACCACGGGTGGAAGTACATCGCCTTCGGCCCGGACGGGAAGCTGTACGTGCCCGTCGGCGCGCCGTGCAACATCTGTGACCCCGAGCCGCCGTATGCCTCCATCCTCCGCATGAACCCCGACGGCTCGGGCGTGGAACCCGTCGCCCGCGGCGTGCGCAACACGGTGGGCTTCGACTGGGACCCTGTGACGGGCGACCTGTGGTTCACTGACAACGGCCGCGACATGATGGGCGACGACCGCCCGCCCTGCGAGCTCAACCACGCGCCGCGCACCGGCCTGCACTTCGGCTACCCCTACGTGCACGGCGACTCGATCCGCGACCCGAAGTTCGGCGACGGCGTGACGCTGGCCGATTTCACGCCCCCCGCCCAGAACCTCGGCCCGCACGTCGCACCGCTCGGAATGACATTCTACACGGGCACGCAGTTTCCGGAGGCCTACCGCAACCACGTCTTCATCGCCGAGCACGGGTCGTGGAACCGGAGCGAAAAGATCGGCTACCGCGTGACGCTCGTCCGCCTGAACGCCAACCGCGAGGCCGTACGCTACGAGCCGTTCGCCGCGGGCTGGCTGCAGGGCGAACGCAACTGGGGCCGCCCCGTCGACCTGGAGCTGCTTCCCGACGGCTCCATGCTCGTCGCCGACGACCAGACGGGCACGATCTACCGGATCGCGTATACGGGGACGTGACGAGACCAGCCCCCAGCACACACCGCTACGGCGCATCGGCCTCGACGGGCGCATCGTCTTCGCGAAGCGTGTCGTACACCTCATGCAGCGGCGCGCTGCGGAGGATTTGCGGGGCCGGACGATCGTTGTTGTCTGGCCAGCGCACGAGGCGGATGGCCCCCTCGGCGATCTCGAAGCCCGTCACGTCGCCATCGAGGAACGAGCAGCAGCCTGTGTTGAAGTAGTGCGGCGTCCGGCGGGCCGCCGATCCTTCGATGCCCGGCTCCTGGTTCTCTTGCGCGCGCACCCACTCGATCTCGGCTTCGAGCAGGCTCATCTCGGCGAGCAGCTCTTTGTTTCCGGGGCGCGTCTCCAGCTTGCCGCGCACCGTCTCCAGCTCGCGCGCGAGTTGGTCGGCGTGCGTCTGCGAGGCAAAGACGGGTCGGTGCGTGTGCCCGCAGATGACCACCGTGGGCGCCGACTGCGACGCGGCCCACTGCTGCATGCCCCGATCTCGCGTCGCGCGGAGCGACCAATCTTTCGCCGGCGTGTTGACCGAGTAGTTGGTGAGCCGCTGGAACGGGCGCCAGAGGTAGCGCACGAAAAACTTGGACAGCCCGGCGAACCGGTCGCTCGTGGCCGATCCCTGGTGGCCGTGCACGAGCACGAGCTCCCCGAGCGCCTCGCCCTGATGCTGGATGCGAAACAGATACCCCTCCGGCACGGGCAGCGGCCGGTCGCCGAAGATGGGCGCCAGGTAGGTGTCCACCTTGTCCGGAAAGCGCCAGTCGTCGTCATGATTCCCCCAGACGCGGAGGTAGCGCCCGTCTCGGTGGAATTTCGCCTCCATGGTCAGCGTGTGGCGATACGTCTCGATTACGGGCCCCGGCCGCTCCTCCCACAGCTCCTCGGCATCGCCGAGGACGACGAGCGTGTAGCCCATGTGGTAGTAGTAGGCCAGGGCCGCGTTGTACGCCCGCTCGCACCGCCGGAAGTCGTCTGCCCCGTTGCGGATGCCCCGGTGCTGGTCGGAGAAGATGACGACCCGGTCCGACGCGAGATCGACGGTCTGCGGCTCAGCGGATGCGCTCGTCAGATCTTGATATACGCGATCGAGCTCGTCCTGAATCAGGCGAATCTCTTTGCTGTCGCTACTCATTGGGTTGGGATCAGCGGTGTGAATGTGTTTTTTGATAGGTTGCCGGAGGCTGCCTTTGTTCTGGCGTCTTCGTTTCGTGCAAGGGTCTAGTTTTACCCTGGATGCGGTGAAGAATAAAGCCTGATGCCTTCGCGTCCTTCGCTAAAATCAATCCAACTCGCTTCCCTCCCTGCGGTCGGGACCCTCAAACATGATTGATTTTGAGCGCTTCGTCCGCTACCGGCATTCGAGACGGCTTTTTTCTTCAAGGCCGGAAAGGTTCGTCCCGAATATGCACGTTGATGTACTTGGAGTAACCCCCTGACGACCATTTTCATTCGTCACGTCGGCGCCTGCGAGGCGTACTGCGACCACAGCTCGCCCAGGAAGAAGCGGCCGAAGGCCCCGATGGCGCGGGTCTTCGCGGCCAGCGTGTCGGCATTCGTGGCGCGCATGGTGGACACGAGCCGGGCGAGGTCGTCCACGCCGAGCCGGAGGACCCCGGCCCCCACGACGGGTCCGCTCGCGTCGGGGCCTTCGTGCAGGCGCGTGTAGAGCGTCGTCGTATCACTCCACAGGTCGAAGCCCGGATCATCGCGCACGCGCTTCTTGCCGGCGAGGTAGTAGTCCTGTCCGTCATGCCGGAAGGCGACCTCGTACACCATCCACTTCGTGTCGGGCGCGTCGGACGGCGCGAAGAGGTTGAAGACGCCGCGGTGCCCAGGGATGCCCTCACCGAACGGCGTGAAGTCGACGTGCGCGTCGAGGCGACCGGCGTGGTCGGGGTCGTCCACGAACCGGTCGATGTCGTCGATGCTGATGGTCGCGTGGAGGGCGAGCGTGTGGCCGTCGCGCCGGCCCCGCCCGGCGCCGTCCTCCGGCTCGGTCGTGCCGAGCGCAAAGGCGCCCTCCATCGTTTCACGAAAGCGAATTCCCGGGTTTGGCGTGTCCATTTGCGTCGTTTCAGGGTGGAAGGGAAGCCCGTCGGGCGCCATCCGGTCGAGGTACGCCTTGGCGTCGGCATAGCCCATGTTGACGAGCGAGGCGCCATCGATGGCACCAAAAAAGTAGGCCGGATCGAGCGGAAGGGGCGTTGGCGGCTTAATCAGATGCAGCCGAATCGGCTCGGTATGGCCGTGCACCCTTTCGCCCTGGAGGATGCGCGCGTTGATCGCACGGATCCGCGCGAAGTCGCGGTGCAACGCGCCGCACGCGCTCATCTCAATCATGTGCACGTACTGCGCGAACAGGCCATCAGAATAGACCGGCGTGTTGCCGATGATCCACACGACCCACAGCTCCTGCGCGCCGTTGCGGACCGCATCGAGCAGATTCGCGTCCTGGATCCACACGGCATCGGTGTACGTCGTGCCGTCGATGTCTACGGCCGGCAGGAAGATCGGCAGCGAGATGCCGGCGATGAGGTGGTCGAGTGTAACGTCGGGGTGCGGGATGGCCTCGTTCGTCTTCTGCGCAAAGTTGCACACGTTGAAGCGCGCATCGAGCCCCTCGGCCGCCCGGATCGTGGGCACGTCGATGCCAAGGTGCGGGAAGACGTCGCGGCGGATGCCATCGGCATCGCCCATCGCCCCCATCTGCGGCCCCTTCAGGTACTGGCGCACGGACCGAAAGGAGACAAATTCGCCCACGTCGAGCGCCCGCCAGCGGGCGGCCATCTCGTGGGGCGCGAGGCCCGAGCACAGCATAGCCACGTTCAGGATGCCGCCCGACGTGCCGTCGGCGTGCGAGAAGCGGAGGCCGGCTTCGTCGAGGGCCTGCAGCGCGCCGGCCTGGTAGGCGACGCGCATCCCGCCGCCTGCGAGGATGAGCGCGCGGCGCGGCCCGTCAACGTCCGGTCCGGCAGCGAGATAGGGCGTGTGTGGCATCGTCATGCTCCTACGATCATCAGTGAAAGCGGACGGGGAACGTGCGCACAAACCAGCGTGGCCGGCGGGTCGTCCGCAGCAGCGACCCTACGGTTTGCGGCTCGACCTTCGCCGCCGCATGTGTTGTTGTCATGGCGTAAAACCCCGGCGCATCAGATCAAGTGGACCGCGCGCTCGCTCTCGTTGCGGATCAGGAACAGGTACCACACCATGAGCAGGCCAGACGCCAAGTCGAAGAAGGCCACGCCCATCGCGAGCGGCGAGAAGATGCCGTTCGACACGCCAAGCGTGACCGCCCCAAAGGCCCCCAGCTTCTGCAGCGCGGCCCACAGGAGCACGATGCGGTGATGGCGCGCGGACAGGAGCGCGTGCAGCACCATGCCGCCGAAGAGCGCCATGAACATGCCGACGATGGCGAAGAGGTGTTGCGTCGCCGGCAGCACCTCGGCCCCGACGATGCGCAGCACGAACCCCGGCATGAGAAGCTGCCCGAGCCCCGAAAACAACGTGATGGCCGCAATGGCCGCAATGATTCGATAGAGCAGTTGCTTCATGTCGTCACCTCTGTCGTGATATTGTGCGTCGCCCCCAGGCCCATCGGATGGCCATAGTACACTTTCGCCGCGAAGTAGACCATCATCGCGGCCCACTCGACGGTCCAAATCGAGACGCGAATGACGTTGAGCCGCATCCATCGCGACAGCGTGTCGTCCAGCACGGCGGGATCGGTGATGCCCTCACGCATGGCCTCGTTGTACGGAAAGATGAAGAGCAGCGTGAGCGCCGTGGCCGCCACCACGCCGAGCAGCACCGTGATCGGCGCCCAGCGGTACGCCGTCCGCCACTCGGCCCACACCATCACGAGCGCCGTCACGAGCATCACGTTCGTCATCACCGTGAAGAACTCGGTGGCCGCCGTCACCTGCGGGACGAACTGCATGTAGTAGGTGTCGACCGTCAGCTCCGGGGCGACCGGGAAGGAGAACAGGACGAGCGACCACCCCGTGCCGAGGTACATCGCCGTGCACAGGAAGAGCAGCGCGTGATTCGTGATGAGCAGTCGTTTGCGCATGGCCGGTTGGCAGATCGGTGAGGGAAACGGAGAAACGGGAAGTCGGAGCATCGAGGACAGCAACTTCTAGCGCTTCGTTTCCCCGGCTCCTCGACGCCTCGTTTCAATGGTGCGTTGGTTGCCAAAGGGCACGTCGTCATGTCCCAGCAAATCGGTTGATCCCGTACTCAGGCCGGCACGGGGTCGCGCCGGGGCGGCGGGGGCCACTCTTCACTGCGCCCGAGGTCGACGACGCTGTCTAGTCCCTCCGGCGCGGCCGATGGTGGCGTGTCGTGCGTCAAGAACCACGACTCAAAGTGGTCGTCGAGCACGCCTTCCGTCTCCGGCATGTACGCCGTAAAGAGCGGGCGGTCGGCAATCTCCAGCGTCTTGAGCGGCTGCACGCGCGGGTGGTCGCCGATCGTGATCCGGGCGGACGCCTTGCTCCCCAGCGCCATGCTGATCCGCGCCTTGAAGTAGATGTACGACCGGACGAGCATCCCGCGGAACTGGCAGTAGTTGACCGCCGCCACGTAAAACGGCAACTGGATCGGGCCCCGCCGGGGCCGGTCGAGGTCGATTTGGAACGCCAGCTGGCCGTCTTTCTCGTACCGGCTGCTGACGACGTTGTCGTCTACCTTGAAGTCGAGACTGGCCTGATGCTTCGGCATGCCCCAGATGCCTTTCCCGCCCTTCACGGAGACCTCCGTGCTCACCGGCAGGTCGAAGACGTACTGCCCCAGGCCGTAGTGCTTCGGTCGGAGCACCGGCAGCAGCGGTGGGGCCGGCGCGGCGCCGCGCGTGCACGCCATCGCCAGGCTGTACTCGATGTACGCCCCGATGTCGGTCACCCGATAGTCGATCACCGTGACGACGAACAGCCCCGTGTTGCCCCACAGCCGGAACGGGTGAATTTCCTTGCCCGGCATCAGCGCGGCGGCGCGGTCGGCGTTCATCGGGAAGGCCGCCATGAGTGCAGGCGACTGCGCTGAGTGAACGGGCAACTCGAACGGGATGCCGTCGACGAGCGCGTGCTGGCCGGCGAGGCGTTTCTGCCGTTTGGGAATGCCGATGGGAAGTCCTAGCATGGAAGTCGGTGCCTGGTAATCAGTACAGGATGGGCCTAGTCGCGGTTGAGCGCGTCAATCATGAGCGGGAAGATATCCTCAGCGGCGCGGGCGCCCATGAACACGTCGAGGTGCCCGTAGCGCGGCAGGACGTGGAGGCGGTGCCGGCCCGGGTCCAGCGCGTCGAAGTACGCGAACGTCTTCACCTGACTTTCGGGCAGGAAGCAGAGGTTGTCCTCGCCCGCGAAGAAGGCGAACCGCGCGTCGGTCCGGGGCCGCTCGGCGATGTAGTCGGCCGGTAGCGCGTCATCGGCGTCCGGCATCGAGACGAGGTGGCCCGCTTTGACGCCTTCGACGATTTGTTCGTAGAAGCGGAGCGGCACCTCGGCGAACTCGTCCTTCAGCCACTCGTGTGTCGCGTCGTTCAGGTTGGCGTGGCTCCACAGCGCGGGGAAGCCGCTGCCGTACGTAAAGCTCACCTGCTTGCACACGCCGTTGTCGCACTCGTGGTGCGTCAGGTTGACGAGCGCGCGAATCGCTTTGGCGAACGGGGTGGGCGCACGCTCCCCCCACTGCGGGTTCATGTACGTCGTGAACGGCCGCACGAGGGGCAGCAGCACGTTCATCTTGAACTCGGAGAAGCGCGGCACCACCGGATGGAGCGCGACCGCATTGCTGACGATGGTCGTCACCTGCGGCACGAGCCCGGCCACGGCGCTCATCATGAAGCTCGTCGAGCCCTGGCAGTGGATGATGGCCTTGACGCGATCGTGCCCCGTCTCGGCCACGACCTTTTCGACGGCTTTGGGGTGGTCGTAGGCCGCGGCCTCGTCGAGATTCCACGGGTTGGGCGGCACGTCGATGCTGGCGCGCCAGTTTTCGAGCCACACGTCGTAGCCCGCGTCCAGCAGCGCGTCGACGATGGTCGTCCGGACCGGCGCCCGGAAGATGTTGGCGCGCACGCCTGCGCCATGCACGAGCAGCACAGGCCCCCGATGGGGCGGCTGCTCGCCCTGCACGTGGATGAGGGTGAGCGGCATGCCGTCCTCCGCTGTAAAGGGCACCACCCGATCGGTGGTGGACGGCGCGGCGTCGCGAGTAATGGCGGGCGCGTTGAGCTCCACGGGACGGGCCAAGTCAGCGAACGAGAAAACGGACGGGCCATACCGGCCCCGCGTACACACCATAATTATGAAGCAAATATAAACTCAAACATACATATCAACAAGGGTTTTTGAGGCAGCGGTGTCGTTTTCACGATTGGGGCGCCGTTTGTGTGACGATGTCGTCTTATCTCGCCCGGCGCGCACATTCGCGCGCGCTTCGCCCGTACGACCATTGGTTGTTCGGCACGCCCCTTATTTTAGAGCGTCGCCCGCATCGGCTCCTCGTCGCTCCTCCAGCGCGTTTTGCTCATGCCCCACCGCAGACGGCCTCCCCTTATCCTGTTGCTCGCAACCCTGGTCTTGATGGCCACATCCGCCCGCCCCAACAACGTGCTCCGCGTGGGCAACTTCTCCGGCAGCGACCCGGCCGAACGCACGCCGCCCAGCTGGGAACCGCTCAGCTTTCAAGACATCGACAACCGGACGCAGTACCGCCTCGTCCGCGCGGACAGCACGGTGGTCATGCAGGCCACAAGCGACGGCGGCGCCTCGGGACTCGTCACGCGCCAGCGCATCAACCCGATGGACTATCCTGTCGTGGAGTGGCGGTGGAAGGTGAATCGCGTACTGGACCAGGGCGATGCGACGAAGCGGAGTGGCGACGACTACCCGGCCCGCCTCTACATTACGTTCGACTACGACGGCCTGGGGCTCGGCGGCCGCCTCCGGCTGCAGGCGCTCAAGCTGCTGGGCTACGACGACATCCCGACGCGCGCCCTGAACTACATCTGGGCGAGCACCGTCGAGCGCGGCCGCATTCTGCCCAACCCGTACACCGATTGGGTCATGATGGTGCCCGTCCAGAGCGGATCGGCCCGGGTGGGCCAGTGGGTGCGCGAGCGGCGCAACATCGTGGCCGACTACCGCGCCGCCTTCGGCGAGGACCCGCCGCCGATCAACGGCGTCGCCATCATGACCGACACCGATAACACGGGCGAGTCGGCCACGGCCTACTACGGCGACATCGTCTTCAAGCGCGATGCCGACACGTCCAACACGCCGGCCTCCACCTCCTGATCGTACGGCTGCGCCCAGTTCACGCGTTCAAGCGGTCGCTTCGGCGGAGTGGCCCCCGCCCGACGTCCGCTTCGCCAGCGACGCGGCCTCGATGAAGATGTACTTCACGTGGTCGTGCTCGGCGCGGATGGCCTGCTCCATGTGATCGACGGCCTGCTCCACCTCCTCGGCGCTACGACCGGGCTGAAACACAATCTCCATGTTGAGCACGAGCGTGTACGGGCCCATGTGCACGGTCATGATGCGCGCCACGTCGTCCACGCCCTCCACCTCGTTGGCGAGCCGGCGGATGCTCGCACGGATCGCCGGATCGGCGGCCTCGCCGATGAGCAGCTGCTTGCTTTCCCACACGAGAAACGACGCCGTGCCAAACAGGATGAGCCCGATCAAGATGGACGCGATGCCGTCGATGACGGGCAGGTGCAGTGCGCTCGCCAGGTGCACGCCGATAAGCGCCACAATGAGCCCGGCCATCGCCGCGCTGTCCTCAAAGAGCACGGTGAACGTCGTCGGGTCCTTGCTCGTCCGGATGGCCTGGAAGAACCCCTCGTCACCGCGCTGCTTATTGAACTCTTGCCAGGCCGTGCGGAACGCCAGCGCCTCGAACCCGATGGCCGCGCTGAGCACGATCGTGTTGAGCGTAAGTCCGCTGATGGTGAGGCCAAACACGGTGGTGCTGCCAGGTCCCCCATGGCCGGGGTCCAGCGTGTGCAGGATCCCCTCGTACATCGAGAAGCCCCCGCCGAGCCCGAAGATGAGCACCGCCACGATGAGCGTGTAAAAGTACAGCGACTTGCCATAACCGTACGGGTGGTCCTCATCAGGCGGGCGCTGGCTGCGGCGGATGCCGAGCAGGAGTAGCCCCCCGTTGCCCGTGTCGACGAGCGAGTGGATGCCCTCGGAGAACATCGCCGAGCTGCCGCTCACGGCCGCGCCCATAAACTTGGTGACGGCAATGGCGAAGTTGCCGGCAATGGCGGCATAAATCGCTTTTTTGGAGGAGGCCATGGTTGCGGTGTGGGGGGATGGGAAAGCGGGTGAAGGAGGAATGAGGGAATGGAGGGTGGGGGGCG
>JAAAPH010000152.1 GCA_009908415.1 Bacteroidota bacterium | reverse complement strand
CATGGCCTCGAATAAAGTGCTTCTCCCGCGAGGCCGACATGGATGCTCATTCTTTCGTTTGTTCTGCTCATAGACGAGGTGGACAACCATGACGACGCACTGGTTACAACGCAACATGCACCGCATGCAGGCGGCCCTCGTGGCGCTCGCTCTGCTCTTCGCCCCGGCCCAGGCCGTGCAGGCCCAAGCCGCTCAGGACGCATCGACGGCCGCGGCCCCCGAGTTGACCTATGGCGTCCGGGTCGGGGCCAACTTCTCGGGCGTCAGCGGCGATAACATTGCCATCGAGGAGTCCAACATGCAGCCCAGCGTCGGCGCCTTTCTGTCTCTTCCGCTGACGAACTGGCTGGCTGTACAGCCCGAGGTGGCCTACCGCCCGCACGACGTCAAGCTATCCAGCGACCAGGGGTTTTCGGCGCAGACGTGGCGCTACACGACGCACTATCTCGCCGTGCCCGTCCTGCTCAAGGCGTACGTGCCGTCTCCGGGCGCATCGAAGCTGCACCTGATCGCTGGGCCCGACGTGGCCTTTAAGCTGGGCGGGAACGTCGAATCGGCTTCCTCCCAGATGGGCGAACTGCCCCCTGCCTTCGGCAGTGAATTTAGCGGCACCGACGTCGGCGCCGTGGTCGGCGCTGGGCTCGACCAGTACGCAGCCGGACGCGTCTTTTCCCTCGACGTGCGCTACAAGCTCGGCGCGACCGACTTGGTGTCGGACCTGGACGGCGCCAGCTTGTACGACCGGAGCTTCAGTATCACCGTCGGCATGGGCTTTTGACCCGACGGGCGGAGGGTTCGGCCGCGGCCCTACCAGCCGCACGCCGGAGCGGTCGCCACGATAGTACGACCGGGGCCCAGCGCACGCCGCTGGGCCCTTTTCGTTTGCCTGGCACGCCGCCGGTCGGCGCGTCATGCGGGCCGGCGGCCGGCTAGAGGAGGCGGCTCACGCGGGGCTGGATGGTCTCCTTCCACGTCGCAAAGCGGTCCTCGGCGATGGCGCGCCGGGCCGCGCGCATCAGCCACAGGTAGAACGCCAGGTTCTGCTGAGAGGCGATCTGCAAGCCCAGGATCTCGCCCGTCTTATGCAGGTGGCGCACGTAGGCCTTCGTGAAGGCCTGCGACGCGTACGTGTCGAGGCCCGGGTCGAGCGGGGAGAAGTCATGCTCCCACTGCGCGTTCTTGATGTTGATGCGGCCCGCGGTGGTGTAGATGGTGCCGTTGCGGCCGTTGCGGGTGGGAATCACGCAGTCGAATAGGTCGACGCCGCGGGCGATGCTCTCCAGCAGGTTGGCGGGCTTGCCCACGCCCATCAGGTAGCGGGGCTTGTCGGCCGGAAGCACGGCCGTCACGACTTCCGTCATGGCGTACATCTGCTTCGCCGGCTCGCCCACCGACAGGCCGCCGATCGCGTAGCCGGGAAAGTCCATGGCCACGAGCCGCTCGGCCGAGTCGCGGCGAATCTCGGGGTAGACGACGCCCTGCACGATGGCGAAGAGGGCCTGCTCGTAGTCGTACTGGGGCGCGGTGGCCTCCCACTGCGCTTTGCACCGCGCGGCCCAGCGGAGCGTCAGCTCGTTCGACGTGCGGGCGTACTGTTCCGAGACGTCGCCGGCCGGGCATTCGTCGAGCACCATCATGATGTCGGCGCCGATGGACCGCTGGATGTCGACGACCGACTCGGGGGTGAAGAGGTGCTTGGAGCCGTCGATGTGGCTGCGGAACGTGACCCCTTCTTCGGAGAGCGTACGCCGGTCGGCCAGCGAAAAGACCTGGTAGCCGCCCGAGTCGGTGAGGAGGGGCCCGTCCCAGTGCATGAAGCGGTGCAGGCCGCCTGCGTCTTCGAGGACGTCCGTGCCGGGGCGCAGGTACAGGTGGTACGTGTTGCCGAGGAGGATCTGCGCGCCGATGTCGTGGGCCAGCTCGCGCGGCTCGACGGCCTTCACGCTGCCGACCGTGCCCACGGGCATGAACATGGGCGTTTGGATGGTGCCGTGCGCCGTTGTCAGCTCGCCGGCGCGCGCTTGGGTGGTGGCATCGGTGTGGTCGAGCGTAAAGTGCACGGTCGGAAACAAGTCGGGGGAAGAGGCAAGGGGCGCCCGCGGGCGGCCCGCTCAGGCCGCAGGGACCGAGGGGGACACGGCGTGCCGCGTTTCGAGGTGCGCGTGGAGCGCGTCCTGGGCGGAGGGCGGGAGGCCGAGGACCACCGGGCCGCCTTCGGCGCGGCGCACGAGCAGCACCTCGTCGGGGACGGCGCCGAGGAAGACGCGGGTGGCGGCGTAGCGCCGCTCGTGGCGGTGAAACCGCCGGGCGGTGATCAACTGGACCGACGTGAGGGCGTCGTAGGGGACGGTCAGCGAACGGTCGCCCTGTTCAACGTGGAGCGCGCGCGGTCGTGCCGTCACCACGAGAGCCGGGCGAACGCCGACGAGGCACAGTGCGGCGGTCACGCCGAGCAGCGCCGCTTGACTCAGCCAGTAGATCTGCTGGTGGAGGGGCGCGGCCTCCAGGAGCTCGTAGAACAGGGTCCAGCTCACGTAGTGCACGAGTAGAAGGCCAAGCACCAGGCCGGTGACGATCAGGATGTGCAGCGCCTCGCCCTGCTGGCGGTCCGTACGACGGCGCAGCCAGCGCCCGAGCCACGAATAGCCCGGATGAAAGCGGTGCGGGGCATGGAACGTGCGAGAAGCCACAGACCCAGAAGGAGCGTCGTGCACAGAAGCCGGCGGGGGGAACAATAGGTAGAGATCGCAGGATGCTTCGTTACGCAGCGTTCAGGCATCGGATTCGACCGAGCCCGTTGCGCCCGTTCCGTAGTCATTGAGTTCGAGCGTAAGTTCTTCACGGAAGGCCTTGTAGGTCATCACCATGATGGCCGTGGCGGGGACGGCGATCAGCAGGCCAAAGATGCCGAGGAAGGAGCCAAAGATCAGCAGCGACAGGAGAATGAGCACGGGGTGCAGCCCGACCTGGTGGCTCATGATGTTGGGGGTCAGTACGCTCTGTTCCAGAAAGCTCTGTCCGAGCAGCACGATGACGACGATTAGGGCTTTCACCCAGCCACTGGCTGCAAACGCGATCAGGACGCCAATGATCAGCGTGATGATGGCGCCCAGGTTGGGAATGAAGTTGAGCAGGCCCGCGAGGAGGCCGATCAGCAGCCAGAAGGGCACGCCCCCGATCAGCAGCCAAAACGACACGTTGACCGCGGCAATGGCGCTGATGATGAGTTGCCCACGCAGGTAGTTGCCCACGACGCTGCCGGCGTCGACGAGGTAGTCGCGCCGCCCTTCCAGGGTGGGGAAGAGGCCGATCAGGCTGCGTTTGATGAAAGGGTAGTCCTTGAGCGTGTAGAACAGGATGACGGGCACGAGCGCGAGTGTCGTGAGGATGCCCAGGAGCGAGCCGATCGATTCGAGGAGCTGGCGCAGGGCGTCGGGGAGCCGGCCCACCTGCGCCTGGAGGAACGACGTGAACTGACCGATGGCTTCCTGTTTGTTGATCAGGCCCGCCTCCTCCAGGTTGTCGAGCACGGGGGTCGTTTCCAGCCACCCCTGCAGGCCGCGCAGGCTGCTCAGCAGGCGCTCGGTGAGGCTCTGGACCTGGTTGGCCACGTTGGGCGCCAGAATCAGGATGAACGCCGCGAGGGTGCCCACGACCATCAGGGTGACGACGAGCGACGAGACCCAGCGCCGCACGCCGTATCGTTGGCGGAGCCACTGGACCAGCGGGTCGAGCACGTACGCCAGCAGGTACACGAGCACGAAGGCAATGAGGATGCCGCTCACCATGGTCATGAACCAGAGGAGAAGCAGGAAGCCGCCCGCCATCATGAGCGCCCGCGCCGGACGGTAGGTGCGGAGCGGCCACAGCACGATGGTGCCCGCCACGGCGACGAGCGGCGGGTTGAGGAAGCCGCTGGGCGACGGCGCCTCCATCTCGTACAGCAGCACCAGAAACAGCACCAGCCCCCCCATCATCAGCACGACCTTGGAGGCGGTCAGCTGCTGGTACAGCGGCGAAGGCGCCTCCTTGGGGGCAGATAACGGCGCGTCCTCGGTCGTCGAGCGCGATGAGGAAGAGGGAGCGTCGGAAGGCATTGTGCGAAGCGGTAGCGATGAAGCGTGAGCGGTAAGCGTGGAGCGGAGGAGGGCGCGGCCCACAAGGCGCGCCT
>JAAAPH010000087.1 GCA_009908415.1 Bacteroidota bacterium | reverse complement strand
CGAACACGCTTGCCTCCTCCCCTTCCATGAAGGCCTCGATCACGACGCGGTCGCCGGCCGCCCCGAAGTCGCGATCCTGCACGATGCGGTCCAGCGCGTCGTGTGCGTCGTCGAGCGTGTCGCAGACGATGGCGCCCTTCCCGCCGGCCAGCCCGCTCGCTTTGACGACCACCGGCGCGCCCACCTCGTCGAGATACGCCGCCGCGGCCTCGTACTCGTCCGCCGAGAACGTCCGAAAGGCGGCGGTCGGGACCTCATGGCGCTGCATGAACTCTTTCGCAAAGGCCTTGCTGCCCTCCAGCCGCGCCGCCGCCTGGGACGGCCCCACGATGGGCAGGCCGGCCGCTTCGAATCGATCCACAAGCCCGGCTACGAGCGGCTGCTCCGGCCCCACGACGGTCAGGTCGATGTCCTGTTCGCGCACCCACTCGATGAGCGCTTCGGCCTCATCGACGGGGAGGTCGACGTTCTCGCCGCAGGTCGCCGTGCCGGGGTTGCCCGGGACGGCAAACACCTTCGTGACGCTGGGACTGCGGTCGAGCGCTCGCGCGAGGGCGTGCTCCCTGCCCCCGCTGCCGATAACTAAAACTCGCATGGAAATTTGTTGTCTTTGTGACGATCTGTGAGGGCCTATATCCGTTAGGATACCGGCAATATACAGTGCGGCGTGGTACTCTGTCATCTGTCCCTATTGCTGGCGATGTGATTATTCATTGGATCAGCGCATCAATCATCCCCCCATACGGTGCGTGATACGGCCTTTCGCATGCTCAAAGGGGCGCTCGCCCTCGGCGCCCTCGGTTACCTCGTCGTGGTGATCGAGCCGGCGGCCATCTGGGCGGCCCTCACCGAGGCGCGATGGACGTGGATCGGCGCCGCACTCGCCCTGATGCCGGCCACGCTTGTGCTGGACGGCCTGGTGTGGCGTCACCTCTTGCACCCCGTCGTGCCGGACGCCTCCACCCGGCAACTGGCGGGCGCCGTATTGAGCGGGTTTGCCCTCGGGTTTGTAACCCCCGCCCGTGCCGGTGAATTCGTAGGCCGTGCCTTCTACCTCCCGGATGCCGACCCGTGGTCGGTCAGCCTCACGATCTTCGTCCAACGCCTCGTCGACACGGTCCTGAATGTGGGCGCTGGCGTGGCTACACTGGGGCTCGTTCTGTACATCGGCGTGCTCGACGCCACGCCGGCGTGGACGCTGCTCCTGGCTGGCAGTGGGGCATTTGCCCTGCTCCTTGTCGGCTTCTTGGTGGCCCCCGCATCGGCCGCGCGCCTCGTGCATCGCCTCTTTCCCAACCGGCCCACGCTGCACAACCGCCTCGACGTGCTGCGCGCGTATCGGCCCCGCACCATGGCGCGCACCGTCGGCTGGGCCAGCGTGCGCTACGGGCTCTTCAGCACGCAGTTCATCCTCCTGATCTACGCCTTTGCGCCGGACCTCGCGCTGTCTCACGCAATCTGTGCGGTCGCCCTCACCTTCTTCGTCAAGTTCATCGTGCCCTCTGTAACGCTCATGGACCTCGGGATTCAAGAGGGCGCGGCCGTCTTTTTCCTCAGCCTCTTTGGCGTGGCCCAGGCCGTGGCCTTCAATGCCGCCCTCCTCCTCTTCTTGATCAACATCGTCGTGCCGACCCTGCTGGGCGTGCCTTTTGTGAGCCGCCTCCGACTGGATCGGAGCGAGTCTGACTCCCGTACGGTGTCTCCGTCGCCGGCCTCCGCCGATTTGCCGCCTGCATAGCTTCATGCGCATCGTCCCGCCCCTGGCTACCCACGGGGGACGCCTCCTGGCCTCCTGGTTTCCGGATCTGCTGTGGCGGGTGGACTCCGGGGGTGACAAGGTCGCGTATCTGACGTTCGATGACGGCCCGACAGCCTCGCTCACCGAGCCCCTGCTCGAACGCCTCGCCCAATACGACGCGACGGCGACATTTTTTCTCATCGGTGGGCACGCTGAAGCCCACCCGCACCTCGTACGCGCCATCGCACGGGCAGGCCACACGGTCGGCAATCACACCTTCACCCACCCTTACCCCTGGCAAACCCCCGCGACGACGCTGCAGGCCCAGCTCGACCGCACGACCAAGCTGCTGCAAGACCAGACGGGACACCCCGTCCGCTACGTACGGCCGCCCTACGGGCAGATCAACGGCGCCGTCCGACAGTGGTGCGAGCTACGGGCCCACCGGGCCGTCATGTGGGACGTGATGCCGGGCGACTTCCTCCCGAATGTCGATCAACCGTATATCGAGCGGTTTGTGCGCCGCCACCTCCGACCGGGCTCCATCGTGGTCCTGCACGACAACCCGATCGTCGACGACGCTACCCCGGCTGCCCTGGACACGTTGCTGCGGACACTGACGGCCGACGGATGGCGATTCGAGGCGTTGTGACGCGAACGAACCGTAGAATCAGGGGAATGAGGCGTCGATGCAAGGCTCTTCCCTCTTCGACTCTCCGGCTCCTCAAGCCCTAGCGGTCCTTCCCGCAATCTTTGCTGAACAATAATCGTGAACATCATGTAATGAGAGTACGGTTTCTCCTGGTGACCCTTGCCTACTCAACAGCCTCGCAGACGACGCTATGACCGACATGAACACCGACCCGTTTGACGCGCGGGATACCTTCGATACCGGCTCCGGCAGCGCCTACTTGTATCGGCTCGACCGGCTCGAAGAGGAAGGCTACGACCTCCAGCGCCTGCCCGTCTCCATCCGCGTATTGCTCGAAGGCCTGCTCCGCAACTGCGACGGGGTAAGCGTCAAAGAAGAGGACATCCGCCGCCTGGCCGGCTACGACCCGAGCGGCCCCGCCGAAGAGGAGATTCCGTTCATGCCCTCGCGCGTGTTGCTGCAGGACTTCACCGGCGTCCCCGCCGTGGTGGACCTCGCCGCGCTCCGCTCGGCCATGGACCGGCTCGATGGCGATCCGAACATGATCAACCCGCAGGTGCCGGTGCATCTCATCATCGACCACTCCGTGCAGGTCGATCACTACGGCATCCCGCAGGCGCTGCAGCTCAACTCGGAGATCGAGTTCAAGCGCAACAAGGAGCGGTACGAGTTCCTGCGTTGGGGCGCCGAGGCGTTCGAAAACTTTAGCGTGGTGCCGCCCGCCAGCGGCATCTGCCACCAGGTGAACCTGGAGTACGTCGCCCGCGGCGTGTGGACGCGCGAAACGGACATGGGCATCGACCTCGCCTACCCCGACACGCTCGTCGGCACGGACAGTCATACGACCATGATCAACGGCCTGGGCGTGATGGGCTGGGGCGTCGGCGGCATCGAAGCGGAGGCCGCCATGCTCGGCCAGCCGATCTACATGCTGATGCCCGAAGTCGTCGGCTTCAAGCTGACCGGCGAACTCGCCGAAGGCGCCACGGCCACCGACCTCGTGCTGACCGTTACCCAGATTCTGCGCGAATACGGCGTGGTCAGCAAGTTCGTCGAGTTCTTCGGCCCGGGCATGCAGACGCTCACCATCCCCGACCGCGCCACAATCGCCAACATGGCGCCCGAATACGGCGCGACGATGGGCTTCTTCCCCATCGACACCGAGACGCTCGACTACATGCGCCGCACGAACCGGAGCGAGGAGCAGGTGCAGCTCGTCGAGCGCTACTGCAAGGAGCAGGGCATCTTCCACACGCCGGACACGCCCGACCCCGAATTCCTCGACGTGCTGGAGCTCGACCTCGGCGATGTGGTGCCGAGCGTGGCCGGCCCGAAGCGCCCGCAGGACCGTATCACCGTGCCGGATCTGCCGGACGAGTTCACCGAAAGCCTTACCCGCGAAGCCGGCCCGAAGGGCTTCGGCCGCGACCCCGAGGCCAACGACGCCACCGGCACGTACGACGACGGCGTCCACGAGTATGATCTGACGAATGGCGACGTCGTAATCGCCGCTATCACGAGCTGCACGAACACGTCGAATCCGTCCGTGATGCTCGGCGCCGGGCTGCTGGCCCGCAACGCCGTCGAGGCCGGGCTGACCATCGAGCCGCACGTGAAGACGAGCCTCGCCCCGGGCTCGAAGGTCGTGACCGAGTACCTGACCGAGGGCAAGCTGCTCCCCTACCTCGAAGAGCTCGGCTTCAACGTCGTCGGCTACGGGTGCACGACGTGCATCGGCAACTCGGGGCCGCTCCCCGAACCGGTCGAGGACGCCATCAAGGACGGCGACCTCATC
>JAAAPH010000474.1 GCA_009908415.1 Bacteroidota bacterium | reverse complement strand
AGTGGGATGGGGCGTGGTGCTCGGCGTCATCAACTACGGGTCGCTCGAATTTATTCTGCGCGCCATCGAGCAACTGCCCGGCACGTTCGTGTTTCCGGTGAACAACATCGCCATCGTGCTGCTGGCGGCCGTGCTGGGCGTGACCGTGTGGGGCGAGCAGCTCACCCGCCTCAACCGCCTCGGGCTCGGACTGGCCGTTGTGGCCTTGTTGTTGCTCAACCTGTAACGGGCGTTGTGCGTTGTACGTCGCAGATTGGAAACGTTGGCGGGTAGCAGGTCGGTACGTGTTCGCGTTTTACGCTTTTACCCCCCCACGCCCATACCCTCTCCGTTTCCCCGTTTCCCTAAATCTCCGTTTCCCGTTACTCGCCCTATGGCCTTCTTGCAACGCATCGGTGCGATTGGGGGCGCAGTCGCCCTCGTTTTCGTGGCGATGGCGCTCGCCCTCCTCTGGCTGTTGCGGCCGCATTACGACGCGGCCGAGGTCCAGCGCACCGTCATCACGACGATCCAGCGGGAGGCGCCGGCGTCGTTCTACGTGACGGGTACGCTCGACATCACCGTCACCGAAGAGGTCGAGCGTACGGAGCAGCTCTTTCCCACGCTGTTCGCGCTGCTCCGGGAGGCGCAGCCGAGCTGGCCCGGCATCAACCAGGCCACGGCCCGCGCCACCGTGCGCGTACCCGGGCGTGTGGCGTACGGATTCGACGTGTCGCAGCTGCGCGCCGAGCAGATCCGCGTACGGCCGGATGGGCTCATCGAGGTGTCGCTGCCGGCTCTCGCGGTGTATTCCGCCGAGTCCTACCTGGGTCAGCTGGAGGTGAAGACCGAAGCGACGGGCTGGATGCAGCTCTTCGGCAGCCAGGAGCAGGCGGCCGAGCGGGAGGCGCTGCGCGGCGTGCGCGACGCGCTCCGGCGACAGGGGCAGGTGCGGCTCGACACGGCAACGCAGCCGCGCGTCAACACGGCGAAGGCCCTGGAGAAGCTGCTGCGCCCCGTGCTCGTGGCGGCCGGCGTGTCCAACCCGCGGTTTCGCTTTGAGATCGGCGACGAGCTTGTCATGCTGCCCACGCCGCGCGGTTAACCCGGATACGTTGGATAGGGCTTCTCCAGCACGTACTCGCGCAGCTGTTCGATCTCGAAGGCCTGCTGTCGGTTCTCGAAGCGCAGCACATCGCGGAGGGAAACCACCCCCACGAGCTGATCGTCCTGCGCGATGGGCAGGTGGCGGAAGTGCTTCTCGTTCATGAGGTCGACCACATCGCTCCGCGGCGTGTCGGCCGAGACGACGACCACGTCCTCGGTCATCACGTCGCGGACGGGCGTCGTTGCCGGGTCGCGGCGTTCGTTGACCACGCGGTGTAACAGGTCGCGTTCGGTAAAGATGCCCAGCAGTTCCGTGTTCTCCCGGAAGACGAGGACCGAGCCGATATTATGCTGGGCCATGATATCGACGGCCTGAGCCACGGTGGATTCTGGGCTCGTATGGACGATGACGCCGTGATGACGGAGCAGTTCAGAGATTGGACGTTCCATGCCGATGGAGGCAAGGCTTGATCTGTCAAGAAGGCTGTGACGGGTAGGAGGGATCGAAGAAAAGGTTGTGGCCTCCCGTTCCCGCCAGAGGCGAACGATCTGGTTACAGACCATCGACGAAAAAAGCGCTTTCATATTTTTCTGAAACTACACGATTTATGGTTTGTTAGCTCTCTGGCTGAAACGGCCTGTTCTCGCCACAGAACGGGCCTGAAGTTCAGCCCTGTCCCGCGCCGAGGTGCGCGGCGGCAGCATCCTCGCACCGTTCACATTTGGCCGATATCATGGCGTCGTCCCGCCTTCAAGACGAAGATGCCGCGTACGTGGATACGCCTTACGGCATCTTCACAGCCGAGGGCATCTGGTTTCATATTCGGGAAGAGGGCTTGAGGAAGTACGCCGCCGCGCTCCTCGACGAGGTCGCGTTGGAACAGTTGCTCCAGCGAGCCGCGCTCTGGATGCGCTCACCGCAGATCATCACCTTGTGGGTGCTGCCGGTAGCCTTGTGGTTTCTTCCCCCCGTGGCGGCGGCCCTGTTGGTGCCGGGGCTGTTCATGACGTGGCGGGTGCTCAGTCCCTCCGTCGTGAGTGAAATTGCGGCCCGCGTGGCCGACTGGCTTGACATCGCCGTGGTACAAGGATTGTTCTACGTATTCGTGCTGAGTGCCCTCGCGGCACAGGGCCGGTACACAGCCCTGGCCGTCGGACTCGTCGGGTTCGTGTTGCTGCGGTGGGGCCTCATCGAGCGGGCCCTCCAGCCCCTGGTCGATGCGCTCTACACGTTGCCGCTACCCGATCAGATCCTGCGCGCGTTCATCGTTCGCATGGCGCTCAACCGGCGGCTGTCGCTTCCCCAACTGGATGCGATGCAGCAAGACATCCTCGACACCTGGAATTATCGCCACGATCAAACGTAACCCACTGCATGCCGAACGCTACGCACGACGCCGTCGCCGACCGCACAGAAACGCTGTTCTACTTCGTCCGCCACGGCGAAACCGAATACAATCGAAAGCGCATCGTCCAGGGGCGCGGCATCGACAGCGTGCTGAATGAGACGGGGGAGACGCAGGCGGAGGCGTTGGCGCGCCGGCTTGCTTCCGTTCCCTTCGATGCGATTTACACGAGTACGCTGCAGCGTGCGCTTCAGACCACGCAGATCTTGGCCCGCTCGCACCCGGACGTGCCGGTGGCGCATTTGGAAGACCTTGAGGAGATGGCGTGGGGCGTGTATGAAGGGGCCCCTCCATCAGCCGATCGGGAGGAAGAGTTGCAGGCCATCAAGCGGCGGTGGCGGCATGGGGCGTTCGATGAGCCCATCGAAGGCGGCGAGTCGGTGCGCGACGTACAGCGCCGCGCCCTGCGCGCGGTAGATCATATCATGGAACAGCAGCGCGGCCAGACGGTGCTGGTGGTCACCCATGGCCGGTTCCTACGGGTCGTACTGGCCTCGCTCCTCGACGAGTACGGGCTCAAACGCATGCACGAGTTGCCGCACTCCAACACCGCCGTCAACCGCCTGGTCGGCCGCACGGACACTTTCGAGGCGGATCTACTAAACTGCACCGCTCATCTCGACGACCGTTAATGCCTCGACTCACGATGCGTGATCGAGGAGACGCTCTGTTTTTTATGCTAGAGTACGAAGACGCTATTGCTCCCGAGGAGATGGACACCGCGCCGGCCCTGCGCCGAGCGTTGACGGCGCGCATCGAGCGGGCACTTACGGCCCCCGCGAACGGTGCAGCGCCCACTGTCATCCGCGTATCCATCGAGGTCAGCGCGGTCGATCCATTTACCTGGTTGCAAGCCCAACCGATGGCCGAGCGGCTCTACTGGAGTGGACGCAACCAGTCCGCGTCCGTCGCGGCCGTGGGCCGGGCCGAGGTGCTCGCCGGAGATGCCTCGGCCCACGATGGCGCCCCGTTGGAACTGTGTCTGCGGAAGCGATTTGCGCACGCGGACGAAAGACCCCGTCTGCGCTACTACGGCGGCTGGGCCTTCGATGGCCAGCAACCCCTCGGGGACGCGTGGGGAGCCTTTGGCACGTACCGCTTCGTTCTGCCCCGTTTCGAGTTGCGCACGACGGGGGACCGAACCATCCTCCTCTGCAACCTCGTGCCCTCTCGCGACCGAGAGCGGGTGGAAGCGCTCTGCGCGCAGGCCGAGGCGCTCGTCTGGCCGGTCGGACGCCCCGGCGTGGCGCTGCCGCCGGCCGTGACCCGCTCCGACCGGCCCAACCGGGCCACCTGGCGGCGCATGGTCTCGTGGGCGCTGGACGCCATTGCGGATGATCGCCTCCAGAAGGTGGTGCTGGCGCGCCAGTCCGTATTCGACTTTCTCGACACGCTGCCCCCCGTGGAGCTGCTCCGCCGTCTTCACGCCGCCACGCCGAACTGCTTCCACTTCATGGTGCAGCCGGACGACGCGGTTGCCTTCGTGGGGGCCTCGCCCGAGCAGCTTTTCCGCCGGTCGGGGCGCCGCATCCAAACGGAGGCTATTGCCGGCACGCGGTCGCGGGGCGACTCCGCCCGCGCTGACGCCGCGCTTCGCACCGAGCTGCTGGAGAGCGAGAAGGATCGCCGCGAGCATGCGTTTGTGGTCCAGGCCATCCACGACCGGCTCGCGACGCTGTGCACGGCCGTGCAGCAAGACGCCTCGGCCTCCGAG
>JAAAPH010000226.1 GCA_009908415.1 Bacteroidota bacterium | reverse complement strand
GCTGAGCAGGCAGGATTTGAGCGCAATGTCGGCCTCTTCATGGCCGTGATGATTGGCATCGGCGCCATGATGGGGCCCGGCGTGTTCGCCCTGCCCAGCGAGGTGGCCCAGTCCGTCGGGCCGCTCGGGATCTTGGCCTATCTGTTCATGGGTGGGCTCACGCTCTTCACCGCCCTCAGCTACAGCGAGCTCGGCGCCGCCATCCCCATCGCGGGCGGCGGCTACTCGTTCGTGAGCCGCACGTTGCCCGACCCGGTCGCGTTCCTGACGGGCTGGTTCTTCTGGATCGGAAACACCCTGGCCTGCTCGCTCTACGCCGTTATCTTCGCGCTCACGATCAAGAACTACTTCTTTCCCGAGCTCAGCGTCGTGCTCGTCGTGGGGGCCACGACAATACTCTTCACGGCCTCGAACTACCGCGGGCAGGCCGAGGCGCTCAAGGCCATCACGGTGATGAACATCGTGGAGCTCGTGATTCTTCTCGGAGTGGGTCTGCTCGGGGCCTTTCAGGTGGAGCCGGCTAACCTGGAGCCCTTCGCCCCGATGGGGCTCGGCCCGCTCCTGCCCACAATGGGGCTCATCTACATCTCCTACGTGGGGTTCGATCTCATCACCGTGGCCGCCGAGGAGATCATCGAGCCGGCGAAGAATATCCCGCGCGCCATCCTCATCACGCTCGGCACCGGCGTGGCCATCTATGTGCTGCTGCTCTACGTGATGATGGGGGTCGTGAATTACACGGACCTGGCCCAGACGAGCACGCCCTTCATCTTCGTAGCCGATGTGCTCTTCGGCCCGTGGGGGCGCTGGGCCGGCGTGCTGGCGACGATCATGGCGAGCCTCTCGGCGTTTAGCGTGACGCTGGGTGCTAGCGCGCGCGTGCTCTTCGCGCTCGGGCGGGACGGGTACGTGCCCCGCGTCCTCGCGCGGCTGCATCCGAAGCACAACACGCCGCACATCGCGCTCTTCATCTGCGCCGGACTCGTGGTTCTGCTCGGCGCCTCGGGCATCGTACGCTTGTTGGCCTCAGCCAGTAGCTTCGGCTATCTCGTTGCCATCGGCATTGTGAACTACGCCGTGATCGCGCTGCACCAGAACATGCCCGCCCTGCGGCGCCCGTTCAAGATTATGCTCTACCCCACTATTCCCATTCTGGGCATCATCGCGTGCTGGTTCTTCGTGCCGCTGCTGGAGCCACAAAGCCTGCTGCTCGGCAGCGGGCTCACCGCGGTCGGCGCCGTGCTGTACCTTATCCAGCCGGACAACCGCACCGACCTCAGCGCGCTCCCGGCCGTTTTTTATCGACTCAAACTTCGCATCAAAGCCTATTGGAGGCCCCATATGAACGTACTGATCGTGGGCGGTGGCAACCAGGGCAGCAACATTGCTGACCGGTTGCTTAAGCAAGACGAATTTCGAATGGTCTTTCGCTCGTCGGAGTACCAAATCACGTTCGTCGAGCAGGACGAGGCGCGCTGCGAGGAGCTGGAACGCCGCTACAACGTGCCCATCTTTCAGGGCGACGGCACCAAGCAAGAACTCCTGGAGCAGGTGGAGCCCCACAAGATGGACGTAGCCATCGCCGCGACTAGTAGCGACGAGCGCAACGCGATCATCGCGCTGCAGGCCAAGCGGCTCGGGATTCCACGGGTCATCGCCATCGCGCGCGACCCCGACTACGTCTCGCTCATGGAGGACAGCGGCATCGTGTGCATCAGCGCGCCGTACGCCACCTCCGCCATGGTGGAGAACTACCTCGACCGCCCCGGCGTGGCCGAACTCTTCGAGATCGAGACGGGCGTGGCCAGTTTGATCGACATGGAGGTGCCCGAAGGAGCGAACGTGATCGGCCGGCGCATTCAAGACATCGACATCCCTGAGCAGTGCGTGGTGGCCGCCGTCATCCGGGGCGATGACTTCGTCGTGCCGCGCGGGAAAACCGAGATCTGCGGCGGCGACCACGTCATATTCGTCGGCCCCAGCGACGCCATCCAAACGGCGCACGACATTTTCTCTGCCGAGGAAGCCCCCGCGTAGCTGCTGTGCAGGACGGTCGTTGCCAGCCTGCTGCGGCGCCTCCTAAGTGCAATCAAGAGGAGCGTTGGAGTTTGGACCGTTAAACTCCACCTCCCTGGCTCGGAGGGCTCCTTTCAACCTGCAATCAGCCAACCTGCTAACCTGAAACCACTTAGCGCACGTCGGCGCCGGTCTCCGGGGACGTCGTCAGGCCGATCGACTCCTTCAGGCGCTTGAAGCCCTCGGCCGCCTTAATCGACAGCGTGTCGGGCAGGTAGCGGCGCACCATCAGCACCGAGCAGTCGGCTTCATCAGCGATGACGTCGGGGATCGAGCCGAAGAGCACGCTGCGGATCGACCACTCGCGCGAGGCGCCAATGATCGTCAGGTCGTAGTCGCCGGCCTCCAGGGCCGCCTCGATGCCGCCGGTAACGCTCTCGTCTTCACGCACGAGGTACTCGACCTCGTTGTGCTCGCCCACGATGTTGGCCACGGTTCGGGCGATCGACTCCTCCTCCTGCTCGGCGTCCACATCGGGCCGCACCACGCGCAGCAGATGCACCGACGCGCCCGTCGCCCGTGCCACACGCTCGGCGATCTCCAACCCGAGGCGGGCGTGGATCCCGCCGCCCCACGGCAGCAGGATGCGTTCGACGGAGGCGAGGCCGCGGTTCTTGAGCACCCCCACGTCGGCCGGCAGGCCGCGGACGATGCGCTGCATCGGACTGTTGTAGATCCGGCCTACGTTGAAGCCGCCCTGCCAGCCCATCAGGAGCATATCGGCATTCTGCGCCTGCGTCTCGTTGATGAGTCCGGTGAACACGTCGTGCGCCACGTCGATGACCGACTCGATGGACGTCTTTTCGAGGGGGCGGTGTCCGTTGACCCGGTCGGCCGCGGCGTCGCGCTCCGCCTGAGCCGCCAGGTCGGCGATGGCCTGCTCGATGGAGGGGCGGTCCTCGGTGAACCGTTCGCGGGCCGTGCTTAGCGGCGTCTGCAGCGGCACGCGGACCAAGTGGAGGCCCGTCACGTGCCCTCCCTCGTCGCGGCCGGTGGCGATGTAGCGGCCGAGACGCAGGAGGTCCATCTCGTGTTTCGGGTTGGCGAGCGCGACCGCCACCCGCCGGGGCGTCACGGGGGAGAGTGCACGCTCGGCGGGCACCGCCGCTTCGGCCAGCGCCTCCGCGTATTGCGGCGTCGGCGCCGTGAGCGCGCTGAAGCCCTGCTCGGCCCACTGCGCCCGCAGTTCGGGCACGGCGTGGTCGATCTCTACGCGCCCGCGGCCCCACACGGCGTACCACGCCAGACTCACTACGATGAGCACCACCACGGCAATCTGCGCGAACGGCCCGGAATACAGGATGATGCCGATGCACGCAATCGCCGCGAACACCTGCCCGAACGGAAAGAGCGGCGTCCGGAACGAGGGTTCGTACCAGTCCGGCTGCGCCACGCGGAGCGCCACACAGCCCAGGTTGAGCGCCGCGTAGCTGTAGAGCTGCAGGACGCTCGCGATCTTGGCGAGGTCCTCCAGGCTCTCGATGAGCAGGAAGCCGAGCGATAGCAGGCCCGTCACCACGATGGCGCGATAGGGCGTGAGCAGCTTGTTATGGATTTCGCTGAGCCAGTTGGGTACCATGCGGTCGCGCGCCATGGCCAGGTTGATGCGCGAAGACGCCAGGATGCTCGCGTTGGCCGAGGAGACGGTCGCCAGCAGCCCGGCAAAGATGATGGCGCCGGCGCCCACCGGGCCAAGGATCGTGCGGGCGGCCTGCGTGAGCGGGTCGCGCACCTCGCCGATGGTTTCCTGCGGGAAGATGCCGCCGATGACGAGCAGGATAACGACGTACAGCAGCGTCACGAGCGCCACCGAGCCAATGAGCGTGCGCGGCAGGTTCTTGGCGGGATTCTTAATCTCCTCGGCCACGGCCGCGATCTTCACGAAGCCCAGGAACGACACAAAGACGAGTGCCGTCGTCGAGGCTACGGGGGCGCTGCCGAAGGGAAAGAACGGCGTGAAGTTGCTCCACTCCATGTTGAAAATCCCCACCGCACAAAAGCCGCCCAGGATGACGAACAGCGTGAGCACGACGACGACCTGCGTCTTGCCCGACTCCTTCGCGCCGTACACGTTGAGCGCGGTCAGCAGGATGCCGCCGCCGAAGGCGCCCCAGAACGGCGTGATGGGCAGAAGCTGCGCGAGGTACTCGCCC
>JAAAPH010000267.1 GCA_009908415.1 Bacteroidota bacterium | reverse complement strand
CCCGGAGCCCACCCAATCGCCCTGGTTCTCTGCATAAAAAATGTCGCCTTCAACGTTTGCACCAAAGCCTGCCGGCGAGCGCATGCCGGCCGCCAGCGGCGTTACCTCACCTTCCGGGCTCACGCTGAGGGCCCATCCGCTCCAAGGCGCCAAACTCGCGCCCCTCCCCACCCACGCCAGGTTGAGCGTGACGAACAGGTCGCCGTCCGGCAGGATCATCGGTCCGTACGAATACTCGTGATAGTTGCCGGCCAGCGGCCACGTGTGAATCGCGTCGTACCGATCCGCGACCCCATCGCCATTGGTGTCCCGCAAGCGCGTCAGCTCTCCCCGCTGATGGGTGTAGAGCGCGCCATCGCGGTAGGCAAGCCCGAGGGGTTCGTGGAGGCCGTGCGCAAAGCGACGATAGTGTGGCGCCTCGTCGCCATCCATCGTCGGGTTTTCGATCATCCATACCTCGCCTCTCCGCGTGGCCACGGCTAGGCGTCCATCGGGGAGCGCGGCCATCCCGCCGACTTCGAGCACGATATCTTCCGGGATGGGCAACGGGGTGATCGCGTAGTAGTCGGCCTCCGTCACGGCACCCGGCACCGCCGTGTCCTGTGCCCAGGCCGACACTGCGCCGACCGACATCCACACGCCCAACAGCACAGTGAGACCGCTCCAGAGGGCCACTCGGCCCATGGCGTGACATAATCGTGCATACCCTGTCCAACTGAACCCGTGCATGAGCTACCAGATGATCGCGTAATGGAGTTCGATGGGGAGATCCGCAGTAGAAACCGGAAGCAGCAGCTCCCGCCCCCCGGCGCTACGGCGCAGTTGAGCCCTCTTCGCGGGCGCGCTCAACAGCTCGACGTAAAAATCGCGGTCGCCGGCAACGAACCGGCTCGGGCCGGCCGTGCGCAACGTGTCGGCGCGGAAGAGCCGAACAAAGAGGCGGTCGGTGGCAGACGCACCCGTCAGGCGGATCCTGCGAACGAGGTGCCCCCCGGTGCCGTCGGCCCGCAGGCGATCCTCGACCATCAGCCCCTGCACCCGATAGCGAAAGGTCGGCCGCCCCTGCGCGTCGAGCCGGTAGCCGAGGTACTCATGATCGAGCGCCGGCTGCACCGAATCGGGCCATGCGGCCGTTGGGGTCGGGAGAAGGGCCAACGGCGGCGCGCCCGAGACGGTGGGACCGCTCCCCTGAGACGCGACCCGCTGTTCGATTCCGCGTCCCTGCCACATGGCATTGGCCTGAACGAACGGGCCCTTCCAGACCCGCAGCAGACTGCCCTGCGCCAAGTCGTATGCGTAGTGGATGTGCTGAGGATCGCCGACGGACACGGCATGAGTCTTCTTCGTCGTGCCGTGCTGATAGAAGCCGCGCAGCACGGTCGGCCGTGCTTCAGGACGTAGGAGGATGGGATCGCCCGGGGGACCGCTCGTGGCCCCCGTCGTAAGCGCACGCCGCCGCAGTCGGGGTCCTTCTGCAAATAGTGCAATCCGCGACGATCCGCCCGACCGTGCTTTGAAGTACACGAGCCGAAACGGCTGCGCCCCAGCGTTCAGGTCGATGGTCTCCGAGGCCACGCGGCCGGTCCCGGCGTGCACGAGCGCCGTCTCTCCCCCGATTTCGAGCCGTCCGCCGCCGATCACTTGATCGTCAAAATGGGGGTCTCCAGTGACCCAATGGAGGGCGAGGTCGAACCCGTAGCGTCCGGAGCGCGGCACCTGGAGCGTACCCTCGAATACAGCGGCAAACGCGTTGTCGCCACCGACGACCTCGTGGCTGAGCCGGTCGGTGGCCCCACGCTCCGCCACGGCAATCGTGTCGAGCTGCTGCAGCCCCTCGTCGAGGCGCGCGTCGTATCGTGCGTACTGCAGATCCGAAAGCCCAATGGCTCCCGGCTCGTATCGCTTGTAACGCACGTCCTTGATCGCCACCGGGCCGTGATCCCCTTGAATCATGAGGGGGCCGTGCGCGGCCTCATCGGTGAAGGCCGCAGCACGCGTCGGACCCCGCAGCTCGATGTTGCGGTGGATGACGACGCCATTCAGGACGACCTTCTCGAAGCGGGCGTTCTCGACTTTCTCGCCATCCGCGTTGAAGCGCGGGGCCCGAAAGTCGATTTTGAGGTGCTGCCACAGTCCCGGGGCTTTCGCCACGTTGGAACGGGGCGCTTGCCCGCCGATGCCCCGCTCGCCCTCCGGCCGGTCCGGGCGCCATCGCTGGTAGATACCGCCCATATCGGCGTAGGTGGGCGAGCGCACGCCCCAACTGTCGAGCAATTGAATTTCGTACCGGCCCTGCAGGTAAATCCCTGAGTTCGAGCCGCGGGGCATCAGCACGTCCATCTCAATCTCCAGGTCGCCATGCGTCCAGGCCGTCAGGAGATGCCCGTTGGCCGACGCTTCGGGGCGATTCACCAGGATGCCCGATCCGGGCGCGACGGCCAGGTGATGCTCCTCTTCCGGATCGGCCCAGACGGAATCGGCGGTAGACCAGTTCGAGGGGGCGTCGCGAAACGCCGACAGGTCGCTCAGTGGAAGCGTCTCAGCAGGCAGACCGGTCGGCTGCGCAGAGGCGACCGGTCCGCTCAACAGAACGACCTGCAGGCATACGGGCAGAAGAACCAACCATCGATGCATGGGACAACGACCAATGAACGGGGTAGATGGGAACGCCGGCGGGGCGTCGCACCGGCACGGGGAGAACGGCCCGAAGGGACGATTCCAAACGTACTACGCAGTCCCCTTCAAATCAAGGGGAAGGCGACCCGTTTCCGGTTCACACCGCTGGAAGGACCGGCCCCATTCGACGAACTTTTGCCCTCGCCTTTGGGTTGGGGTCACCAACCCTCGCACTTTGTCGGCTGCTCTCTCATTGATCATGGCGGATGAGTCCGCCCCATCGTTGGCTCACGCTCCCGCGACGGACGGTCCGGGCACGCTGCCCTTCACGGCCGAGCTTCGGCGTAAGGCCCTCCACATCCTCGCCCTCGTGGTGCCGCTCGGGATGGCCTGGCTGGGCATGCCGTCCGCGCTGTACCTGCTCGTCCCCGCAGTCGGGCTCGCCGTTGGTGGAGACGTGCTTCGCGCCTATTCCCCGCGCTTCAACCGGTTCATCCGACGCATTTTCGGGTCGATGATGCGCGCGGCGGAGTTGCCGCCCCCCGGCCGGGGCATCGTCATCAATGGGGCGACCTGGGTGCTCGTGTCGGCTTTGCTGCTGGTCCTGGTCTTTCCGCTCCGCGTGGTTCTTCCCGCGTTCACCATGTTCATGATAAGCGATGCGCTGGCGGCCGTCGTGGGCCGGCGATGGGGGCGCCACCCGTGGGGCCGCACGGCCCGGACGGTCGAGGGCTCGGCGGCGTTTCTGGTGTCTGGTCTAGGCGTCATGGCCTGTTTTTCATACCCAACCTTTGGTGTGGGCGTGGTGGCCACCGCAGTCGCGTGCGTGGCCGAAGCCCTGCCTGGACCGGGCAACGACAACGTCCGCGTCCCGTTCGCGGCCGCCCTGACCGTTGTCCTGCTGGAGTGGCTCCTCTTCGGCCAGCCGTTCGACCTCTTTCCCCTGGTGTGCCCCCCCGGAATCTCGACGTGACACCGCGAGTACCAATGGCGATGCCGATCGCTGTTTCATCGCGCCCGTCCCTCCCATGCCCAAGTTCACCGAGTCCGCGATTCAGCGGTTGACCGGACTCGATGCCTACCCGCAACCGCCCGTCATCCCCCTGCGCAAGCCGGTCATGCTGATGCATGGCTTTGGCATCTTGGCATCGTTCCAGCGCGGTGGACACTTGCACCAAGAGGCCCTGTATCTACGCAAGCGGGGCGTCCGGGCTTACGCGCCGAACGTGGCGCCCTATAATAGCATCAGCGTGCGGGCGGCCATGTGGAAGCAACGCATCGAACACATTCTCGACGAGAGCCGGGCGGACGGCCTGTCGCTCATTGCCCACTCGATGGGCGGATTGGACGCGCGCTACCTCATCACGAAGCTTGGGATGCACGAGCATGTGCATAGCCTCGTGACCGTCTCGACGCCCCACCGCGGCACGCCGATCGCTGATATCGTGCTCGATCAGCCGGACCTGGTGCGCGACTGGCTGGCCGAGATTGCCGACTACCTCGGCTCACGCGCCCTTGCGGACAGCCCCTCGGACGCGCTGACGGCCATCTCGGAGCTCACCCCCGACTACATGGCGACGACGTTCAACCCCTCCGTGCCGAATCACCCCGCCGTGCGCTACTGGTCG
>JAAAPH010000150.1 GCA_009908415.1 Bacteroidota bacterium | reverse complement strand
GCAGCGCCGACGCAGCGGGAACGAGGACGCCGACGCCTGGGAACGGCTCGGCTTTGTCGACGGCGCCGGCACGACGACGGAGGCGCAGACCTACCGCTTCACGGACCGCGACCTGCCCTACGCGGCCCCCGGCGCCGTCTATCGTCTGCGCCAGGTGGACACCGATGGCACCGAGACGCTCAGCGAGGCCGTCGAGATCACGCGCGCGGCGCCGACTGAGCTCCAGCTGCAGGCGCCGTATCCGAACCCGGCTCGGAGCCGGGCCACCGTACGGTTCACGATTCCAGCGGGCGCCGGGGGTAATGCCGCCTCGCGCTCCAGCCGGGGCGTGCGCCTGGTCGTACGGCTGCCCGTTGCCCGACCGCCAGACAGTCTACCCTCCTTCAACCCGGCCCCGCCATGCTCCGACGATTGACCTTCCTTGCCTTGCTGCTCGCCCTGATCGCTTTCGTGGTCACGCTCATCGCCGATCCGCCCGCCGCGTAGACGTTGGCTGCGGCCGTCGCGTATCGCAAATGGCGATGTCGTCCTCCGGCTGAATACCGAGGCGAACGGGCGCTGCGCCGCGCGGCCGGATCGGGGGCGGCGTGTGCCGCGCTGTCGCCCTGTCGTGGAATAGGTCGGCGAAAGAAGCGCGAGGATACGACGTCACTCAGCCGATGCCTGGGCCGCGCTGCCAGTCTCCAGCAACGTGCTGAAAGCCGCCGCGCGGTCGGCGAGGCCGTACTGACGGCTCAGCCGGACGAGGTGGTCGAGCATGTACGGCCGCAGGCCCGCATGATTCGTGCGGAGGGCCTCCTCCAAGTGGGCGTGGCTCGCATCGAGCGCCGCACTCGCCCCCGGCCGCTGCTGGTCAGCCAGGCAGATGCCCAGCATGCCGCGCGCTTGGGCCGTCCAGGGATGGTCCGTTCCCAGGCTGCGCGCGTAGGTCTTCATCCCTTCCCGCAGCACGGGAAGCGCGCCGGCACAGTCGTTTTCGTTCATCAGCAGCCGGCCCACGCCGGACACGAGGGCACTGCCGGTGCGCCAGTGATCGGGGCCGTAGCGCTGCTGGGCGAGCCGGGCTTTCTCGCGTAACACCTGCACCGTCTCGTTCTGCTTGCCCTGCTCGTAGAGCACGGAGGCGAGGTTGCTCATGAACATGAGCGCGTCCGGGTGGTCGCGTCCGTACACGGACTGAAGGATCGACAGCGCTTCGCGATACAGCGGTTCGGCCTTGGCATAGGCCCCGCGCGTCTTCAGCAGGTACGCGAGGTTGTTGAGAGACGCGGCCAGGTCGGAGCGGCCCGCGGGGAGCCTCCGGCGCTGTTCGTCGAGGATGGACCGGTAGACGGCTTCGGCCTCATCGAGCCGGTCTTGGCTGCGCAGGACGAGAGCGAGCGTGCTTTGGGCAAACAGGCGGTCGTCGGTGGAGGGCTGCTCCAGCCGGTCGATGATGGCGAGCGCCTCCCGAGCCCGCGCTTCCGCCTCGTCGAGTTGCCCGTTCAGGTGGCGTTGGGCTTCGGCGCGGTGGGCCAGCGTGCGCGCCGTAACGGCGTGGTTGGGGCCGAGTTGGTTGCGGTACGTCGGGAGGGCTGCGGCGAACAGGCTGTCGGCCCGCCCGAAGTTGCGCTGGCGTTTGTAGAGCAGACCGAGGGCGTATTCGGCGTCGGCGACGGCGCGGCTCCTGGCGCCATACGTGCTGCGTTGGAGCCACAGCGCGCGGTGCAGCAGCGAGTCGGCCTGCGGGTACTCCCCGAGGCTCGTGTACGCGCGGCCGACGGCGTCAAACAGCTGAGCCTGGATGGCCGGGCGGTCACGGAGGGCTGCCGCTTGGGCGGTGCCTTGATCTAAGAGGTCGTACGCCGTGAGCGTGTCGCCCTCCGTGGCAGTCGGGTTGCTGGCCTCGAAGAGGTTCACCAGGAAGGCCGACACCTCGCGAGCTTTCTCGGCTTCGGTCTGCGCGCGATTGCGCTCCTGCGTGACGCGTGCTGTGTGGAGCGTTGCCAAGCCCGCGAGGAGCAGCACGAGCGCCGTGGCGGCTGCCACGGCCCACTGGTGGCGGCTCAGGAATTTACGGGTGCGGTAGCCGAGCGTGTCGGGCCGTGCCCGGACGGGCTGGTTGGTGCGGTGCCGTCGTAGATCGTCGCCCAGGTCGCCAGCCGACCGGTAGCGCCGTTTGGGCTCCTTGCGAAGCGCCTTCAGCACGATGGCGTCGAGGTCACCGCGGAGGCGGCGCGGCAGCGCCTCTGCCGAGACCGGGCGGAGGCGAGCGCCTTCGTCAGCCGGCGGTGCGCCATCTGCTGCGGCAGTGCGGGATCCTTGCTGTGCGGCCGTCGATGGTTTGGTGGGCGGCGTGTCGCAGATGATGCGCTCGATCTCACTGGGCCGGCGGCCGTGTACCTCGTACGGGCGGGTTCCGGTTTCCGGTGAGCAGCTCGAAGAGGAGCACGCCGAGCGCATACACATCGGTGCCCGTTGAGAGGGCCTGGCCGACAATCTGCTCGGGGGCGGCGTACTCGGGCGTCAGCAGGCGCGCGCCGGTGCGCGTGCGCGCCACCGCCCCGCCATCCGGCACGTCGGCGAGCAACTTGGCAATGCCGAAGTCGAGCAGCTTCACCGTCCCATCGTCCGTGACGAGGATGTTGCTCGGCTTGAGGTCGCGGTGCACCACGAGGTTCTGGTGCGCATGCTGGACGGCCTCGCACACCGTTTCGAACAGCGCCAGGCGGTCGTCGATCGAGAGGCGGTGGGCGTCGCAGTAGCGATCGATCGGGCAGCCGTCAACGTATTCCATCGCGAAATAGGGCGTGCCGTCGGTCGTCGTGCCGGCCCGGCGTCGAGCAGCCGGGCGATGTGCGGATGCTCGAGCTGGGCCAGCACCGTGCGTTCCTGCAGAAACCGACCGATGCGGGCGGGGTCGGCCAGGGGGGCGCGCACCAGCTTGAGCGCCACCTGTTTGTGCACGTCGTCGCGCGTGGCGAGGTAGACGGTGCCCATCCCGCCGCGCCCAAGCTCCCGTTCGATGCGGTACGGCCCCACCTGCGTATCGGGCGCTTCGGGGGGCGTGAGTAAAGGCGCGGCCCAGTCGAGCGCGCGCGCCGACTCTAGAAACGTCGCGGAGGCGTCGCTGGCGGCGAGCAGCTGGGCGACGGCATCGCGTAGTTCGGCGTCATCGCCACAGGCGGCGTCGAGGAAGGCGGCCCGCTCCTCCGGCGGGTGATCGAGCGCTTCGGCAAAGAGCGCGTCAACGGTGTGCCATCGGTTGTCGGCAGAGGACATGGTGCAGGACGGGCAAGGGACAGGGCTACTCGGGCGGCGACTCGTGAAGCATCTGGTGGAGATAGGCCTTGGCGCGCGTCCAGTCGCGCTGCACGGTGCGGACCGACACGTCCAGGGCTTCGGCCGTCTCTTCCAGCGTCATGCCCCCGAAGAAGCGGCACTCGACCACCTGGACCATGCGCGGGTCCCGTGCGGCGAGTTGGGCAAGCGCGTCATCGAGCGCCAGAAGATCAGCCGCCTGGTCGTTCACCGCCACCATGCGATCGTCCAGCGTGACGCGGTGGCGGCCTCCCCCGCGCTTTTGGGCGCTACGCTTCCGCGCATAGTCGATGAGCACGTGGCGCATGGCGCGGGCCGCCACGGCAAAGAAGTGGGTCCGGTCGTTCCACGAGCACCGCGTTCGGTTGACGAGGTTGAGGTACGACTCGTGGACGAGGTCGGTTGTGCACAGCGTATGGTTGGGCCGGTCCCGCTGAAGTTGTCGGTGGGCGATGCGGCGCAAGTCTTCGTACACCAGGGGGAGGAGCCGATCGAACACGTCCTCCTCGGTGGGGTCGGGGGTCGCTGTCAACGATCAACGCCGTAACGTAGTCGCGGGGTGAGGACATCTACCGGTCGGGGGAATACAGGCATTGCGGGGACTCTAAGTATACGTGATGCATGGAGGGCGCACAACGGAGGCTTCGCTGAAGTCGGCCATCAAGAAATGGAGCAAGGCCGTGCCACGCGGCGCCCGGTCGATGGGTGCGGTGTTTCCCCATGGTCTCTTGGCGGGCGGTGGGGCTCGACCGGATCGTCGTTACGGATGCCGGGGCGGGGAGGCGGTGCTGGAGGCCGTGTCGGCGGCCGCGGCGTCAATGAGCGGCTGCGCCTCCTCGTAGCGGCCGGCTTTGTGGAGCGCCTCGATCAGGTGGTCGCGTAGGACGGTGTTCGATGGGGTGGCGCGATAGCGCGCGTGCCAGCGGGCGATGAGCGCGCCGAGCTGGCCG
>JAAAPH010000179.1 GCA_009908415.1 Bacteroidota bacterium | reverse complement strand
CCCGCTAGTTGTCGAAGAGATCGTCGGACCGGCCGCTAGGGGCGACGAAGGGACGGAGATACACGAGATTCTCCCGCTCTGCCCACGCCGCCCGCCGGCGCTCCAGCGATTCCGGCGGAAGTTGCGACGCGTGGCAGGCTAGCGACTCCAGCGCCGTTTCGTAGTGCTCGTCGGAAAACGGGATGCGGGTCGTCAAGTGTTCGTCCCGCACGCCGCTCAACATCTGGCTCTCCCCTGATAGCTGCGACGCCGGCATGCCGTAGTAGTACAGGTCGGGGGTCTTTGCCCAGTCTTGGCTCACGACCACATGCGTGACCGTCGACATCACCAGTTGATGGTCCATGTGATTCGATCCGCCATCCCGTCGCACATTCTCGCGGCAGACGGCTTGCCACAGAGATGGATTCATGGTTGCAGAAGGCGGCCCCCTCTGTTAAATTGGCGTAAAGCAACCATGAATTAAGCGTGCACCGCATCAGCCGCGCGCACGCTCGGGACGTTTCCCCTGGTAAAGCAGGTTGCGATGGGTATCGCACGTGCTGATTTCGGCGTCACTAGGACGCTCCGCATCATGCTCGTTGTCGCCCGTCCATATCGTCGCCCCCTCGCTGGTTCCACCGCGGAAACCAGCGCCCCCCTCGCTACATCCTGTAGCCCCCTTTCTCATCGTCCTTCGCTGTTTGGTTGGTTGGGACGACTGTCCACTGGTCCATCACGCCCCCGTCGCAGGCCCCTCCTCGGCACGAATCGCTCCGCGGGGTTTCACTTGCGGCTGCCGGGCGCGCCTGCGGTTGCTTTCTCGTATCGCATTCCTTCCTCTCGACGGACAAACGACCATGGACCACGACGAATGCACGCGCCACACGCCTCCTTCCCTGAACCGACGAGACTTCCTGAAGCGGTCGAGCGCAGGGGTCGCCGGGGCCGCGCTCCTGGGCCCTTCCGCGGCCGCCGCGCCCGGCATCGTTTCGGCGCCCACCGAGCTCGTGTTCACCTTCAGCCCCGACGACTCGGGGACGCTGCGCACGCTCATCGACGCGTTCAACCGCCAGCATGAAGGCGCAATCCACGTAACGTGGCGGAAAATGCCGCGCACCTCGGACGCCTATTTCCAACAGCTGCAGTCGGCCTTCGCCGCGCCCGAGCCGGACATCGATGTGATCGGGGCCGATGTGGTGTGGACCGCTGAGCTCGCCCGCAACGGATGGGTTGCGGACCTCTCGCAGCGCTTCCACCGCGATTACAACCCCGACGACTTCCTGCACGAGGCCCTGGGGTCGGCCTCGCACCAGTTCCGCATCTGGGGCGTGCCCTGGTACACGGATGCTGGCATGCTCTTCTACCGGCGCGACCTGCTGCTCCGCAATGACTTTACGACCCCGCCCCGCACCTGGGACGAGCTCAAGGAGATGGCCCAGACCATCCTCCACAACGAGGACGTAGCGTACGGCTTCGTCTTTCAGGGCGATGCCTACGAAGGCGGCGTCACGAACGCCTGCGAATACATCTGGAACGCGGGCGGTCGCATCATGACCCGCAGCGCGCGGCTGGCGAGCGAGCCCGGTGGACAGATCGAACCGCCAAACGTCATCAACGTCGACACGCCCGAAGCGGCACGGGGCCTCAACATCGCCCGCAGCATGGTGACTTCCGGGGTGGCTCCCCCGGAGGTGGTTTCCTTCCGCGAGCAGGACACGTGGGAAGCGTTCCTGGGCGGCCAGGCCGTCTTCATGCGCCACTGGCCGTTCGCCTACGGACTGGTCGGAGACCCCCGCCTGTCGCAGCTCGACCCGGAACAGATCGGCATCACGTCGGTGCCGGCTGCCGACGCGAGCCGGCCGCGGTACAGCTGCCTCGGCGGCTGGAACCTGATGATCAGCGCGGCGGCCAGCCCAGCCCGGCAAGAAGCAGCCTGGACGTTCATCCGGTTTGCGACGGCGGCTAAGCAGCAAAAGGATCGTGCACTCGGCGGCGGCTATCTCCCGTCGCACCGCATGCTGTACGACGATCCGGAAGTTGAGGGCGCCATCCCGGTCGTGGACCTGGGCCGCTCTGCGATTCGCAATGCCCGCTCACGCCCCGCTTCCCCCTACTATTCACGGATGTCGCCGCGCATCGCTGATGCGTTCACGCGTGTGCTGCGCGGCGACCAGACGGGGGATGAAGCGACGCAGCACCTCGCCCGCGAGCTCCGCACCATTCTCCGCCAGAGCAGTAACTAACCCAAGTGGTGCCCTACATAACAGGCTGTCATTCTGAGCCCTGTCCCAGACGCGATCCGGGATCTCATTCAGGCACGAGGGCGCAGCCCGACGGATGCCAATAATCTTCATGGGCTGGGCCGGCCGTGCAGGGCGATTACTGGCGTGAATCGGGCACGCCCTCGTGGCCGAATGCCCCTCGCCTTGCTCGGTCACCCCCCCTGTGGATCGTGCGGCGTCCAGAATGACAGCCACTTGATCTAAATAGCACCTCACCCCCCACTGGTAGCCTTCCCCCTGTCCCTCCCCACATGTCGGAATTCCCCATTAGCACCCTCGACCTCGCCATCATCGGCGGGTACTTCGTCGTTGTTTTTGTGATTGGGTATGTCATTGCCCGGCGCACCGAAAGCGGAGAAGACCTCTTTCTGGCCGGCCGTAGCCTGGCGTGGGGCACCATCGGCTTTTCGCTGTTTGCGTCCAACATCTCCAGCACAACACTCATCGGGCTGGCCGGTGACGCCTACCGCATCGGGATCGCCGTGTCGAACTACGAATGGATGGCGGGCCTGGTGCTCGTCTTCCTCGCGTTCTACTTCATCCCGTTCTTCATCAAGTCGCGGCTCTCGACGATTCCCGAGTTTCTGGAGAAGCGCTTCGACGTGCGCTCGCGAAAGTACTTCTCGGGCCTCACCATCTTCACGAGCATCGTGATCGACACGGCGGGCGGCCTCTACGCCGGGACCATCGTGCTGCGCACCTTCTTTCCCGAACTGGACTTCGTGGCGACGGCCTTTACGCTCGCCCTCGTCGCCGGCCTCTACACGGCTGCCGGCGGGCTCGCGGCCGTCGTCTACACCGATGTGCTGCAAGCGGTCATCCTGATCTTCGGCTCCACGCTGATCGCCTTTATCACATTCGGGCAGTTCGACTATTCCTGGGCGCAGGCAACGGCGAGCCTGCCGGACGGGCACCTCTCGCTCATCCGCCCGCTCGACAGCGAAGGACTGCCGTGGCTGGGCACCCTCGTGGGCGTTCCCATCCTCGGCTTCTACTACTGGGGGCTCAACCAGTACATCATCCAGCGCGTGCTCGGCGCGAAGGACCTCGACCACGCGCGCTGGGGCGCCGTGCTAGGCGGCGCGCTGAAGCTGCTTCCGCTATTCATCATGGTGCTGCCGGGCGCCTTCGCCTTCACCCTCTATCCGAACTTGGACAACCCCGACCTCGTCTTCCCGACGCTCGTGACGGAATTACTGCCCGTCGGCGTGGTGGGGCTCGTGATGGCCGGCCTCATCGCTGCCATCATGTCGACGGTGGACTCGACGCTCAACTCGGCGTCGACGCTCGTCACGGTCGACTTCATCCAGCCGAGCCGCACCGACCTGACGCCGAAGCAGGTCGGCCGCATCGGGCGGATCACGACGGTGGTGCTCATGATTATCGCCGCGGCCTGGGCGCCCATGATCCGCGAGTTTCCCGGGTTGTGGAGCTACATCCAGCAGATGCTCTCCTACCTCGTGCCGCCCGTCGTGGCCATCTTCCTCCTGGGCGTCTTCTGGCCGCGCATGAACGGGACCGGCGCCTTCGTGACGCTCCTGGGCGGGCATGCCCTCTCCTTGGGCGCCTTCTTTCTAACACTGAATGGCGCCCTCGACCTGCACTTCACGATCCTGGCCGGCATCCTCACGGCATTGTGCTGCGGCCTGTTCATCGGTGCCTCGTACCTGCTCGGTGACAGGCCGGACGAGGACAAGTTGCGCGGCTTCACGTGGAAGTACCGCGAGCGCGAGCCGATGAGCCACGTGCCGTGGTACACCAACTACCGCATCCACTCCGTCATCGTCGTGATCGTCACCGCTGTGATGATTGTGGCCTTCTGGTGATGGCCGCTGCTCGGCATGGGGCACGTTGAGGGCCACGACGCCTTGGCCGCCGCGGTCTCCGTGCGATGCGCCCGCCGCCGCGACCCACGGGCTTAGCGCATCATGCCTCCCCGGGATACGCGAGCCCCCACTCGGCCCGAATCGCATCGAGCGTGCGCATGATCTGGAGCGACTCG
>JAAAPH010000423.1 GCA_009908415.1 Bacteroidota bacterium | reverse complement strand
CAACTTCGTGCTGGACCGAAGCGAGGCCGGGAAGGACTCGCTCGCCCTCGCCGCCCGCGTCGTCGAGCCCCAGACGGGCCGCGTCCTGACGGTGCACACGACCGCGCCCGGCGTGCAGTTGTACACGGGCAACTTCCTGGACGGGAGCCTGACGGGCAAGGACGGCGCCGTGTACGACCGGCACTACGGCTTCTGCCTGGAGACGCAGCACTTCCCCGACTCGCCCAACCAGTCCACCTTCCCGTCGACGATCCTGCAGCCCGGCGAGACGTACCGCTCCCGCACGATCTTTACGTTCTCGACGCAGGAGTAGCTCGCCGGACCGCCTCCATCACCCCGTGGTGAGGTCGACCACGCGCGTCGCCTCTTCGTCTGCCGCGAGCGCCTCCACGCCAGCCAGCGTCTCCATCCACCGGTCGCCGTCGCCGACGCGCACCGTGTACGTGCCGCCCGCCCGGAAGACCTCGGGACGGAACGTCGGCGCGGGCAGCCGGAGCGTGTAGAGCGTTTCGCCACCGGCCTCGTCGACCACTTGGACCACCGGCTCGTCGAGGCCGCGGATGTCGAGCGTCGGCAGATGGGCGGCTGCGGTGCGCCCGTCGCCGTCGGCCTGCGCGACCGTGATGGGCCAGCCGTCGTACTGCCCGTCGGGCCCCTCGGACGGGTCGGCGTAGCGCGGCCAGCACTCGATGTGCACCTCGCGATGGGCCGTATCGAACGTCACGATGCCATAACCCGTCATCCGGTCATAGATGATCGACGGCTCGCGGCCCGTCTCGTGCGGATTGGCTGCGGCATGCACGGTGATGCGGTTGCCGAGCCCGTCGAAGAAGCTGCCGGTGTAGGCGGGGGCGTCCGCGTCGGGCAGCGGCTGCTGCTTGGTCGCAGGATCCGGCCACCACCGCCGCGGCCAGATGTTGTTGAGCGCGGGCCCGGTGAAGGCAAACCCCGCGTCGTCGAACGCCTCGACGCCGTAGCGCACCACGGTGGCCAGGTGCTGATCGCCGGCGATGTGGAACGCCCGGCAGGCCCGCAGCCGCCGCAACGCCTCGTCGCGCCGGTTCTGCGGCCACCCGTTCGTGTCCATGTCAATCACCGGCGCATCGCCCTCGACGTACGCGCCGGGCGCCGGCATCGGCAGTTCCGGCACCATCTGGTCGTTCGTGGCCCCCTCGGGCAGGGTGTGCACCGTGCTGAAGTTCGTTTGCGACAGGACGGCCTTCATCTGCGCGCCGCCGCCCCAGTCCGCGGACCAGTCGTCCAGGAACGCCTCCTGGCGATCGCCGAGGAGCTCAGCATGCGGCAGATCGCGGTGGGCCGTGACGTCGAAGTCGGTATTCGTGATGAACCCGTTTACGACCTGCGCCTCTTCGGGAAGCGTTTCCTGGGGCGGCGACTTGAACTTGCGGTCTTCGAGGATGGCGAAGCTGACACCACCATAGAGCCAGTCGGTGTAGTAGACGCCGATGCCCTGTTTCACCGGCGTCGGGTCGTGCGGGTCGGGCAGATGGCTCGTCTGCGCGCGCTGCACAGCGTTGACCCACATCGGGGCCATCTTGTAGCCGCCGGCGTCCTGCGAGCCGTACCCCCAGCCCTTCTCGTCGACGGGCGCGTCGGCCCCGCCTTCGCCCCACACGTTGCCATGGTACACGTCGTGGTCGTCGGGGATGACGGCCGCCGGGATGTCGCGGAAGATGTCGCGGTACGACCAGCCGAACATGTACCACCGGCTGAGCATGTCGAGCGCGGCGTCTTCGACGGGCTCGCGCTGCACGCCGAACGGGCCCGAGCCCTCGTAGAACTGGTCTCCCAAAAACGCGGCCGCGTCGGGCTGGTGCTGCCGCACGTGCCGAACGACGTCGCTGTCGGGAAATCCGTGGTCCGCGTTGCAACTGAAGACGGCGAGCTTAAGCTCTTCGTCCGGCGCCGGCTCGCGGGCGATCGTGCCCTCGTAGAAAAAGTCCTGCATCCCGTCCCCCAGCGGCAGCGGGAGGCGCACTCGATACGGCACGGGTTGATCCGCCGTCCACTCCTCCACGCGGAAGCGGGCGATGCGCGCGAGCGGGTCGACCGCGCTGTCGGCCACGGCCGTCCAGGTGCCATTGCGCCGCACTTCGAGGACGGCCTGCACGCCGTCGATGGGCTCGACGGGGGCGAGCTGGGCCGTCAGCTTGAGCGTGCCGCGGTGCAGCGTGTACTGCGCGAAGCAGACGGGACCGAACGTTGCGTCGGCGTCTTCCAGCAGCCTTTCGCCCTGCATCGTCCAGTTCCGGTACCGGACGACCGCCTCACGCCCCTCCGAGAGTTCGTCCTCCTGGGGCTGATGGCTCACCAGTGCCACGTTGCCCACCAGCGCCGATGGCGCGATGCCCTCCGCCGTCAGGCGGGCGAGCGGATCGTCCGCCCCCTCGCCGTGGGCTTCCAAGGTGACCCGGTAGCCGGCGCCCTGCGGTCGCGTTTGCACCCGAAGCTGGTCCACCGCGCTCACGGCAACCTGCGCCTCCCCCCGCGTCTCGCCGATAAAGAGCCGCCCGTCCATCGTGAGCCCCACGTCGAGGCCGTCGCCAAAGAGGGCGGCCGAGCGGTAGTCGTCGAAGGGCCCCTTCGCGCCGACCCGGAAGCCGACATAGTGATCCGCGCGTCCGGTGGGGGCGGGCAGGTCGACCTCCACGGCGGCATCGAACCCGCCGCGCCCGTCGCGCAGGCGGTGCGTCAGGCAGTGAAGCGTGCGGTTCGGCCCCCGGGCCGTGCATTCGACGGCGCCCGACCGGATGCGCCAATCCTGCAAGCGGTTGCCCCACATGTCGGGCCCCGCCCATCGGACGTCCGGCCAGCGGTGCCACATGCTCGTAAAGGTGGCGGCGCGGGTCATGCGCCCCAGCCGGCGCAGCAAGGCCGGCGAGGCGAGGGCCCCCAACGCGAGGGCTTTCAGCGATTCTCTTCGATCCATGGCTTGGGTCGGGTGTGGTGGATTCGTGTGCGAGTGCGTCCTGGTTCCGCGGGCCGCTCGTCCTGAACGTGAAACGTAATGCATGAAACGGTCATCCTTGCCCGTGTGCAGACCGGGTGCCTGCGATCATTCGCTCGGGCTCGGCACGCTCCATCCGGGCGAGGGCGTGTGGGCCGCCTCCATGATGGCCGCCATCTGTTCGACGACGTCCGGGTGCGCGTCCGCCACGTTGTTGGACTCACCCGGATCGGCGGTGATGTCGTACAGCTCCATGGTCCCCGTCATCATAGGCGCGCGCACGGCCTTCCACGGGCCCAAGCGTACGGCCTGGCTGGATCCCCGCGCGTAGAACTCCCAGTACAGCGGCTCGTCGTCGGCACGGACGGCGTCGGCCTCGCCCTGCAGCACCGGCACAAGACTCCGGCTGTCGATGGCGCCGGCGGGGACGTCCGCGTTGGCGAGCTCGGCGAAGGTGGCCATGTAGTCGCCAAAGTAGCCGAGGGCGTCGGTGGTCGTCCCGGCCTCAATGCGGCCCGGCGACCAGGCGAGGTGCGGCACGCGAATGCCGCCGTCGTAGAGGTCGCGCTTCATGCCCCGGAGCGGCCCGTTCGAGTCAAAGTATTCCGGCTCGTACCCGCCTTCCCCGTGCGGGCCGTTATCCGAGGTAAAGAGCACAATCGTGTTCTCGGCGATGCCCAGCGCGTCGAGACGGTCCATCACGCGGCCGACGCCCTGGTCCAGATGCGACACCATGGCGGCATAGGCGGCCTTCGGCATGGGCTGGCTCGTGTAGTGGCCGGCGACGTGTGGCGTCTCGTCGAAGACGCTATTCCCCTCGTCGTCGAGGTAGGGATTGAACGCGTCCTCGGGCGCCACCACCGACGCATGCGGGATCGTCACCGGCAGGAATGCGAAGAAGGGTTGCTGGCCCGCGCTCTCCTCCATGAATGCAATCGCCCGGTCCATGATGGCGTCGTGGCTGAAGATGCCGCGCTCCACGGGCGGGCCCGACCCCGGATGACGCTCCGGATCGTCTTCCACGACGTTTCCCTCCAGCGGCACGCGCCACAGCGAGTCCGCGTTGCTCTCGAACAAGAACTCCGGCCAGTAGAAGTGCGCCCGCCGCTGGCCGATGTAGCCGAAAAACGCGTCGAACCCTTGCCGGTGCGGCATCCCTTCCGAGCCCGGCCCGCCGAGTCCCCACTTGCCGAACAGGCCGGTCCGGTAGCCGGCTTCGCGGAGCATCTCGGCCACCGTCACCGACGAATCGGGCAGGGGCTGCTGCCCGATGGGAAGCACCTCGTTGTTGCCACGGATCGGCGTGCGGCC
>JAAAPH010000207.1 GCA_009908415.1 Bacteroidota bacterium | reverse complement strand
TCCGCGCCACATCATCGGCGCCTACGAGGACCTCGGCATGGAAGTGGTCGGCACCGGCTACGAGTTCGCGCACAACGACGACTACGACCGCACCATCAAGGAGATGGGCAACGCGACCCTACTCTATGACGATGTCACCGGCTACGAGTTCGAGGAGTTCGTCAAGCGCGTCAAGCCGGACCTCATCGGCTCCGGCATCAAGGAGAAGTACATCTTCCAGAAGATGGGCGTGCCGTTTCGGCAGATGCACTCCTGGGACTACTCCGGTCCGTACCACGGCTACGACGGTTTTGCCATCTTCGCCCGTGATATGGACATGACCATCAACAACCCCTGCTGGAAGAGGATGCAGGCGCCCTGGCAGAAACCCGCCGCCGACGACGCCTCGGTGCCGGTTGCCGCCAGCGCTTGACCCCGGGACCGTGGGAGCGGAATCCCTGCCGCGACGCTCGCCTGTGTCGCGGCCGGAGGCTGCTCCCACACGCCGATACCGCATTCAACTTTGAGCCGTTGTCCGCAGATGAGCGGCGCGGCAGGAGCACCTGTCATGAGCCAGACCGTCGACAACATCAAGCCGAGCTACCCGCTGTTCGGTGACGAAGACTATCAAGCCAACCTCGCCCTCAAGCAGAACGGCGTGGAAGAGCGCCCCGATCAAGCCACCCTCGATGAGACCTTCGCGTGGACCACCACCGAGGAATATCAGGAGCTGAACTTCGCCCGCACGGCGCTCACCATCAACCCGGCCAAGGCCTGCCAGCCGCTTGGCGCCGTGCTCTGCGCACTGGGCTTCGAGAAGACCCTGCCCTATGTGCATGGCTCGCAGGGGTGCGTCGCCTATTTCCGCACTTACTTCAACCGCCATTTCAAAGAGCCGGTCGCCTGCGTGTCCGACTCCATGACTGAGGACGCGGCGGTGTTCGGCGGCCAGAAGAACATGTTCGACGGTCTGGAAAACGCGAAAGCGCTGTACAAGCCGGAAATGATTGCCGTCTCCACGACTTGCATGGCCGAGGTCATCGGTGACGACCTGAACGCCTTTATCGGCAACTCCAAGAAGGAGGGCCATATCCCGGCCGAGTTCCCGACGCCCTTCGCACACACACCGAGCTTCGTCGGCAGCCACACCACGGGCTGGGACAACATGTTCGAGGGCGTGCTGCGCTACTTCACGCTCAACGAGATGGAAGACAAGCAGGCCGGCACCAATGGCAAGATCAACCTGGTACCAGGCTTCGAGACTTATCTTGGCAACTACCGGGCTATGCATCGGATGATGCAGGAGATGGGGGTCGGCTATTCGCTGCTCTGCGACCCGAACGAGGTCCTGGATACCCCCTCGGACGGCGAGTACCGCATGTACGACGGCGGCACCAGCATCGACGAGGTCAAGGACGCGCCGAACGCGATCGATACCCTGCTGCTCCAGCCCTGGCAGCTGCCGAAGACCAAGAAGTTCGTGCAGAGCACCTGGCAGCAGCCGGCGACGGCCATCAACATCCCCATGGGCCTGGAGTGGACCGACGACTTCCTGATGAAGGTCTCGGAGCTGACGGGTCAGGAGATCCCGGAGAGCCTTGCCAAAGAGCGCGGCCGGCTCGTGGACATGATGCAGGACAGCCACCAGTGGCTGCACGGCAAGAGCTTCGCCCTGTACGGCGACGCCGATTTCGTCATGGGGCTCACCAAGTTCCTGATGGAGCTGGGTGCCGAGCCCAAGCATATCCTCTGCCACCACGCCAACAAGCGTTGGCGGAAGGCCATGGACCAGATGCTGGCGGACTCGCCCTTCGGCCAGAGCGCCCAGGTCTACGTCAGCAAGGACCTCTGGCATCTGCGCTCACTATGCTTCACGGACAAGCCAGACTTCCTCATCGGCAACAGCTACGGCAAGTTCATTCAGCGCGACACGCTGAAGAAGGGCAAGGAGCACGAGGTACCGCTGATCCGCATCGGCTTCCCGATCTTCGATCGCCATCACCTGCATCGCATGACCACCTTGGGCTACGAGGGTGCCATGTACATGGTCACCACCCTAGTGAACGCGGTGCTGGAGCGCCTCGATGACGAGACGCGCGAGATGGGCGTCACGGACTACGGCCACGACTTGGTCCGGTAAGGAAAGTGTCGAGTGACGAGGGGCGAGTGACGAGGAAGCCAGCTTCCCGCTCCCCTCGAACCTCGAAGCTCGTTATTCGTTACTCGGAGCCCCCAATGCCCAATGTGATGATCCGCAAGAACGACACCGGCGGTCTGCTGTTCTATGTGGCCAAAAAAGACATGGAAGAGACCGTCGCCCGTGTCGAGACCGATACCGCCGATGCCTGGGGTGGCGCCGTCGAGCTCACCGACGGCTCGCGCTGGTACATCGACCCCATCAGCCCGCGGCCGAGCTTTCCGACGACGCTGCGGTTCAAGCGGGCGGAGTAGCCACCCGGCGAGCGGCCCGGCTGGCCGCACCGATGTGACAACGTCGCGAGCCGAAACCCCGCGGATCAGGATTTCGACACCGACACGAAGGTTCGAGGTCGATCCAGTTCCGCACCGACCCTGGAGAGAAGCCATGGCCCTGCAAATCATCCGCGACCTCTGCACCGCCTGCGGCGACTGCGAGTCCGTCTGCCCCACCGACAGCATCCTGCCCTTCAAGGGCGTGTTCAAGATCGACGCCGAGAGCTGCACCGAGTGCGACGACGCCGACCCGCAGTGCTTGGACGTCTGCATGGAAGACGACTGCATCGTGCCGGCCTGAGTCGGACGCGAGCCGCCCCGCCCGGACCGCGGGCTTCAGGCCAGGGACGGCCGGCTCAGGCCCAAGGGGCCATCGGGCGCTCGAAGCCGTCGTCCTTCGCCACCAGCAAACACCGCAGCCGAGACCATCCGCGCATGAACGACGCCCAGAACCCCCACGTCCTGTCCGAAGACATTGCGCTGCGCATCGGCCTCGCCGCCCGCGCACTGCCGGACACGGACCCCGCCCGTCTGCTCCAGGTCCTCGCCGATGTCGTCGGCCTGCCCCCGAGCATCTCCGCGCTGGAAGGTCTGACGGTGAAGCAGCTCAAGGCCGCCGCCGACGGCGAGCTGGCCGAGGTCGACGCAGACAGTCTCAAGGCCGCGCTCGCGCTGCTCAAGGGGCAGGGCGCAGACATCGAGCCACCGCCGTCCATCGAAGCCCCGCTCACCGACACCCCACTCGCCGAAGCCGATCCCCCCGCCGGCAGCATCCGCGTCGCCTGCGCCTCCAACGGCGGTGAGCTGCTCGACGGCCATTTCGGCTCCTGTCGCCGTTTTCTTATCTACCAGGTGGCCGCAGGCAGCCACCGGCTGGTGGCCGTGCGCGACATCGACGCCGGCGCCCAAGTCGATGACAAGAACGCCCACCGCGCCGAGCTGATCCAGGATTGCCACGTGCTCTTCGTGGCCAGCATCGGCGGCCCCGCCGCCGCCAAGGTGGTGAAGCAGGACATCCACCCCGTCAAGTTCCCGCAGGGCGGCAACGCCCGCGAGCAGGTGGCCGTGCTCGCCGGCCTGCTCGCCGACAAGCCCCCGCCCTGGCTCGCCAAGATCCTGGGTCAGGCCACCGACGAGCGCGTGCGCTTCGAGCGCGACACCGAAGAGGCCTGAGCGAGCACCGAGCTGGCTCGTCACTGGTGACACTGCTCTCGCGGTGTCCTGTACGCCGCGGCGCTACCGCGCCCCGAGCCCACGCCGGACGATTCCCGATCGAGGCCGACGCCCATGATCACCGACGACTTCCTCGACCAGGTCACCACCATCATCACCCGCGCCGGCCTCACCGCGGACTCGGTCGCCGCCCTGCGCGACGCCTTCCCGGACGTCCACTTCACGCATTGTCTGGATGATGACATCGGTGCCGGCATCGACCCCTACCGCGAGGCCGACGGCTTCAACCTCTACCTCATCACCGGCGCCGAGCACTGCATCTCCTTCACCCGCAGCCAGGACGGCGCCACCGGGCTGGTGCTCGCCGAGGTCACCGACGAGGATGGACCATAGCTCGGCGCTGAGCGCAGCGAAGCCCGACAGCATCCGTGCAGCGTCGGGCCTCCTTGCGTCGGCACCGACCCACGCCGCAGCCGAGCCGCACGCCGTAGGTCGGCGCTGAGCGCAGCGAAGCCCGACAGCATCTGTACAGCGTCGGGCCTCCTTGCGTCGGCACCGACCTACGCCGCAACCGAGCCGCACGCCGTAGGTCGGCGCTGAGCGCAGCGAAGCCCGACAGCATCTGTACACCGTCGGGCCTCCTTGCGTCGGCACACCG
>JAAAPH010000247.1 GCA_009908415.1 Bacteroidota bacterium | reverse complement strand
GATCGGCACGCGCTCGGCGTACAGCACCTACCTGCATCTGATGGTCAACGGGCTGACGTTCGACGCCCTGCGCCATCTGTTGGGCGAGGCCGAGGCGCGGATGCTCACGAACGAAAACCCCATCTACCGCTGGGTGAACCGGCGTGTGCTGGACGACACCGAGGCCATCCGGGCGATCCTCGACGCGCACGGCCTGATCATCGACCCAGGCGCGGAATGAGCCGGCCCCGCCTCTCGGTGCCTGGGCGCAGCGCCGATGGACGAGCGGACGCCCGACGTGATGGGCGGTGTAACAACGGAGGCCGCCTGTGCGTGCTAGAAATACGCCATCCGCTGTCTTACTGCTATCCCCATGCCCATTTATTCGCTGCCGCGCGTCTGCGGTGTGCTGCTCGCCCTCTGCATCACCGTCGGACTGGCCACTGCGCCTGTAGCCGCCCAGCCCACCCCGAACGGAGCGGTGCCTGTTGACTCCGTGCAGACGCAGCGACTGGCTAGCCTGGCGCAGCTCTACGGCGTCGCGGCGTTCTACCATCCCGACCTGGGGGCGGGCACGATGGCCTGGGACTCGGCGTTCGCCGCCGCGGCCGAGCAGATCGCGACGACGACCGACGCCGACGCGTACGCGCAGGCCGTCCGCGACCTGCTGGGCGCGCTCGACGATCCGGTCACGCGCCTTCGGTCCACCTCGCCGCCGCAAGCGCCGCCGCCGTCGATGGGCGGCGACGCGCCGGACGCCGTGCGGTGGGCGGCCGACAGCGTGCTCGTGGCCACGATGAACCCGTCCACCATCCGCAGCCGGTCCGACGTGGTCCAGTTTCAGCGGACGCTCCAGCAGCAGCTCCCACAGGCGCAGGGCGTGGTGATGGACGTGCGCAACGCCGGGTTCATTCCCGTCGGTCGGTTCCTGGACAGCCAGCGCGACCTCATGGCGCGCCTCGCCCCCGAGCCGTACGCGCTGCCGCTGGTCCAGACGCGGATGCACGAAGGCTTTGCGCCGGAGGGCGGGGGCACCTCGGGCGGATACGCCTCGTACACCCGCACCCGCGAGGGCGCCGCCATCCAGCCGGCGGCTGCCACCAACACCGGGCCGGTCGTGCTGCTAGCGAGCGCGGGCGGTACCATCCCGCGGTTCGCGCTCGCCCTGCAGCAGGCCGGGCGCGGCGTCGTCATCCAGGAAGGGACCGATGAGCCCGTGTACGCCTCCGTGCCGACGCACACCGTGTCGCTGGCGGGGGGGCTGACCGCCGAGGTCCGGCTCGGCCGGCTCGTTACGGCCGACGGCACGCAGCCAGCCCCGGCGGCGATCACCGTCGACGCGTCTGACGACACCACCGATGCCGCGCTCGACCGCGCGCTGACCCTCGCCCGCGGCGACGCGCCGCTGCCCGCCGTCCCGCCCGCCGCGGCTTCGCGCGGACCCGGGGCCTCCGCAGAATACACGGACGAGGCGTATCCGCCCGCTGGCGAGCGGATGCTGGCCGTGGCCCGCGGCTGGTCCATCATCGAGCACTTCTTCCCGTACAAAGACCTGATGGACGCGCCCTGGCGCGAGGCGCTCCCGGCGGCCATTGAGGGCGCGCTGGCAGCGGAGGGTGCGGAGGCGTACCACCTCGCCATCGGGCGCCTGATGGTGCAGACGAACGACTCGCACGTGGCTGCCCGAAGTGATGTGTTGAGTCGCTTACGCGGTGAGACCCCTGCGCCCGTGCTGGTCCGGTCCATCGAGGGGCAGCCCGTCGTGACCGACATCGTGGATGATGCCGTAGCAGATACGTCCGGCCTCAGGCGGGGCGACGTCATCCTCTCGGTCGATGGCACGCCCGCTGCGGCTCGGATGGACTCGCTGGCCCGGTTCTACCGCGCCGCCTCGACGCCGCAGGCGCGCCAGCACCATGCCGCCTTTCGATTGCTGTGGGGCGATGCCGGCAGCACAGCCACCGTCCGGGTGCGCGGCGCCGACGGCACCGAGCGCACGGTCGAACTGCCGCGCGGCCGCTACAACCTGGGCCGAGACGACACGCCGGTGATGCGGCGCCTGACCGACCGCATCGGGTACGCCGACCTCGACCGGCTGGAGCGCGCGCAAGTCGACTCCATGTTCACCCGCTTTGCCGACACCGACGCCATCATCTTCGACATGCGTGGCTACCCGAACGGCACGGCGTGGGCCATCGCCCCGCGTCTCGCGGAGACGGAGCAGCCTGTGGCGGCGTCCTTCGCCAAGCCGCTGCGCCTGGGGCCGGGCGAGCGCGACCGGCAGACCTTCGACTTCGACCAGCGCGTTCCGCCACGCCGCGGGGCGCGCTACACCGGAAAAACCGTCATGCTGATCGATGAGCGCGCCATCAGCCAGGCCGAGCACACGGGCCTCTTCCTGAAGGCGGCCAACGGCACGACGTTCGTCGGCAGCCCCACCAACGGGGCGAATGGCGACGTGACGCGCTTCCGGCTCCCTGGCGGCATCCGCGTTGACTTTACGGGGCAGTCCGTGCGGCACCCGGACGGCACGCAGCTGCAGCGCCGTGGCCTGCAGCCCGACGTCGAAGCGCGTCCGACCATCGAGAGCATCCGGCGCGCCGAGGACGCCGTGCTGCAGACGGCCCTCGAGTACCTGCAGCGCGAACTCGGCCCCACCGAGCCGTGAGCGCGCTGGGGGCGTGCGGTTCGCCGCATCCCGGGCTCGGCTGGTCGCACGCCGGTGGCAGACGGCAGGGCCACAGTGCACCTTGGCGCTACGTGCTCGACCGAGCGCGTCCGGCTCTCCATGCACCAACCGCCCGCTGCCATGCGCCGCCTCGCCCCCGTGCTTCTCGCGCTCCTGTTCGCCGCTCCGCCGGCCGTGCTCGCCCAATCCGCGGCCGACCGCGCGGCCGTGCGCCAGGCGGCCCTCGACTACGTGGAGGCGCTTTACGAGGTGGACACGACGCGCGTCGTGCGCAGCGTGCACCCGGCGCTCACGAAGTACGGCTACTACCGCGCTGAGAGGACGTACCGGGGCGCGCCCATGACGTACGACGAACTCAAGCAGCTCGCGCAGCGCTGGAACCGCGACCAACGCCGTGTCGACCCCGAGACGGCGTTGAAGGAGGTCGTCGTGTTCGACGTACTTGACAAGACGGCTAGCGCGAAGGTCGTGGCGCACTGGGGCGTGGACTACATGCACCTCGCGAAGGTGGACGGCCGATGGCTGATCCGCAATATCCTGTGGCAGAGCCCCCCGCCGGGCGATTGAGCTTCGCAGTATAGGCTTTCTTCCATCCCCAAAAACCCGTTTCTTAGAGGCTGGCCCAACCCTCATCCATCGCTCCGGCACCGTCTCATGCCCATCCGACTGTGGCACGCACTCCTTTCGCTCCTCATCGCGCTCACGCTGACCGCCTGTACGTCTTCCTCGGACGATGAGCCGGCATCTGCGCCTGCAGTGGCCGTGCCCAACGGCACGCTGATGCTGGCGGGTGGGGCCGCCGAGACGGAGCTGCACGCCGAGTTCGTGCGGCTGGCCGGCGGGGCCGATGCCAAGATCGTGTACGTGCCCACGGCATCGCAGTCCGTGGATGTCGACGAGACGCGGGCGTACGTGCAGGAGATGGCGTCCGAGGTTGGGGCCGCGCCCGAGAACATGACCGTGCTGCACACGCGCGACTCGCTGGTGGCCGACACCGACGCGTTCGCCGCCCCGCTGGAAACGGCCGACGCCGTGTGGTTCAGCGGCGGCCGGCAGTGGCGCCTCGTCGACGCGTACTCCGAGACCAAGACGCTGGAGGGCTTTTGGTCCGTGCTGGAGCGGGGCGGCGTCATCGGCGGGAGCTCGGCCGGAGCCACCATTCAGGGCTCGTTCCTCGTCCGCGGCGACACGGAGACGAACACGATCATGATGGGCAACCACCAGGAAGGATTTGGCTTCCTGCCGCAGTCGGCCGTCGATCAGCACCTCTTAGCGCGCGATCGGCAGTACGACCTCATTCCCGTCATTGAGGCGCACCCCGAGCTGCTCGGCATCGGCATCGACGAGAACACGGCCATCGTCGTCCAGGGCGACACGGCGCGCGTCGTGGGCGAGAGCCTCGTCGCCTTCTACGACCACCGCCGCTGGACCCAGGCCGACAGCGCGCTGGAGCGCGACGACCGGTTTTTCTTCCTGGAGCCCGGCGACCGGCTGGACCTGCGTACGCGCCAGGAGCTTACGCCCGTCGCGCCGTGAATGGGACTCACAGCAGCACGACGGCGAGCACCAGATCAGCGAGGAGCACGTACAGGCAGCCCTGCACCACGGCTTCCGTCGTGCTCACGCCCACCCCTTCTGCGCCGCCGGTCGTATAGTAGCCCTTGTAGCAGGCGATCGATGTGATGATAAACCCAAAGGTGACGGCTTTGGTGAGTCCGAAGAAGGGATCGAACGGCTCATAGAACTGCCGGGCGCCGTACATGAAATCGTGCAGCGAGAGGAGCCCGGCAATGTCGCCCACGACGATGCCGCTCCCGACGCCCACCAGGCAGGCCGCCACGTACAACATCGGAAACATGAACACGCCGGCCAGCACGCGCGGCACCACGAGATAGCACGCCGAGTTGAGCCCCATCGTCTCCAGCGCATCGATCTGCCCGGTGACGCGCATGGAGCCCAACTCGGCCGCGATGCGCGCGCCGATCCGGCTGGCCAGCACGAAGGCGCTACTCACGGCGGCCAGCTCCAAAATCACCGACGGCCCCACCATGGCCCCGATGAACGTACTGGGGATGAAATAGGTGGATAGTTGATAGCCGGCCTGCAGCGTCATGACGGCGCTGGAGAACGCAGCGGCCATCAGCACGATAGGCAGCGACTCGATGCCGATGATCACCATCTGCTGGACCCACGTCGCCCGGTAGACCTCGATCTCATCGGCGGATCGAAAGGCCCGGACGAGGAGGAGCACGTACTGCCCGAAGGCATTAAAAGGCGCGATGAGTCGGTCGTACACAGCCCGGCAACAGTTGGCGGGGACCAGAGGGAGCGAGTGGGAGAGCCCTCATGCACATGCACCCCTCCCCGGATCGTTCCCTCATCGCTGTGATGCGTGTGATCATCGAGACAAATTTCTGGTCGCTATGCATTCCTCCGTTCACATGCTGTCACCCTTCTGCGACACACGCACGGAGAGTACCCCGTTTCTGAAATAGGCGGGGTGGGACCTGCCGAACATCAATCGCCGTCGTGCGCCCGAAGCGACAATGCCGCCCCCTGTTGATGGGGGCGCTGCCTGTTGTATCTTTATCCTACGATGCATCAGTTCGCCCACCAATCCTCAATGATCATGGTTGATCCAGCGCTGCGTGATCAGGCCGTGGCGGCCTTCTCGTTTCTCCGCGATGCAGGGGAGGCGTTTCGGTCTGCGTTTTTCGAGGCCGTGCGATCGCATCGCATCGAGGCCGGGCAGTTTGTGGCCATGGAGGGCGACGCCTGTCGTGCCCTGCCGCTCGTGCTCGACGGGCGCGCGCGGGTCTACAAGATGGGGGCGCAGGGCCGCGAGATTACGCTCTACCGGATTGCCCCGGGCGAGAGCTGCATCCTGACGGCCTCGTGCATCTTGGGCGATCGGCGGTTTCCGGCCTTCGCCCGTGCGGATCAAGACGTTAAGATGATGCTGGTCCCGTCCGGCGTCGTCCGCCGCTGGATGGATCAGTACCCGGCGTGGCGATCGTTCGTGTTTCAACTTATTGCGCAGCGGCTGACCTCGGTCATCCAGACGGTAGATGAAGTTGCGTTTCAGCGGCTCGATGCGCGCCTGGCGGCCTACCTGTTGCAACAGATCGACGCCGCGGAGCGCGATACGGTGCACGCCACTCACGAAGCCATCGCATCCGAGCTGGGTAGTTCGCGCGCCGTGATCAGCCGCCAGCTCAAGACGTTCGAACAGGAGGGCCTCGTCGTGCTCGGGCGCGGGGTCATCGCGGTGCAAGATCCGGATGGCCTGCGCCAGCGCACACAGGCGGCATAAGGAACCCCGCGGCCGTGTGACTAAGTCACAGACAGACCGATGGAGCACCCTATACATTACGTAGTGCAGGGTCAGATGACGGTCTTGCACCTACCGAAACCAATCCGTTGAACGGTCTATCTGGAGGGTACCATCATGAAAAAGAATATGGGATCTATCGATCGTGGCATCCGCATTCTTCTCGCTATCATCGTGGGCGTGCTGTACGCCACCGGCCAACTGACGGGCCTCGCCGCCGGCATCCTCGGCGCGCTGGCCATCGTCTTCGTGCTGACGAGCACCGTCGGCTTCTGCCCGCTGTACGCGCCCTTCGGATGGAATACCGGCGGCCGCTCGGAGGCGACCGGCGCCTAAATAATTCGTGTCTCGACGTGCGTGTCGGAGGGTCCCGAGTACTCAAGGAGAGGGCGGCGGCACGGCCCGCGGGGTTAGCCGCCGGGGCCCGCCGAAATAAAAAGCAGCGCCCCATCGACCCGGATGGAGCGCTGCTGGCGTGCGTGGTGAGGGCGACAGGCGGGGATGCAACCGTACTGTTCGCCCGGGGGTCCATCGGCCTGAGTAAAAAGTGTTCAAACATATTATGGGGTTGCCGCTTCCTGTACCGGTCGAGCTTTCGGCGTGCGCTTGGAGCAAAATGCCGTGCCTAGGCGGCGATTGGAGCCGATGCTTTGTGCGTTGAACCGATCCAACATCGCGGAGAACCGGTGCCGTGGATGTTTAAACGTGTGTTGAAACAGGATTCGGGTGAGAGTCTGCTCCGAACAGGCCGGAGCAGACGCCCACTCCTGGGCGGCGTGGTATCCCTGAAGAACGGTGTGCCGCCGGGGAGGCGAGTCGACCGCGCGTAGCCGGGTCCGCTCCCAGCGATCCGAGCGAGCGGTGCCCCCATCCCACCAGAGCAAGCCCGTCGGAGAGGGCATGTTGGGCGGGGCGACCTGGAGCGAAAGGGCGGCGCTCATCTCGCTGTGGGCACCCGATAGTCATTGTCCCCGCCGTACGTGTAGTATGCACAGGTGCGGGGTTTCCAGCGAGAGGCGGTCCCCTATGGCCGAGTCCCTATCGGCCGGACCACAGTTGCTTTGCGGAACCCGATACCGTTTTGCCCATGGGCGCAGATACAGACTTTACCGCGTTGTGCCGACGCTTGAAGGCCTCGGACCGGGACGCCTTCGAGCGCGTGTTCACGGCGCTGCATGACGCGCTCTTCCGGTACGTCCGGTCGCTTACCAGCACACGAGCCGTCGCGTCTGACATCACTCAGGATGTGTTTGTCAGCTTGTGGGAGGCCCGGGAGCGGTTGGATCCGTCTCGCTCATTGGAAGCATACGTGTACCGCATGGCGCGGAACCGCGTCTACAATCACCAGCGCGACCGGCGCACGCACGCTGAGAAGCGCGAAGAAATGCAGGCCCTTACCGCGCTGGACCAGCAGGGGGCGCCCCTGCCCGATACGGAGTTGCACGCCAACGTGCTGGAGAAGAGCATCCAGGCATGGGTGGAAGACCTGCCGGATCGGCAGCGGGAAGCCTTCGTGTTGAGCCGCTTCAACGGCCTCAGCCACGACGAGATCGCGGCCGTTATGGGCGTTTCGCCCCGCACGGTGAACAATCACATCGTGAGTGCCCTGAAGACGCTCCGCGATCACGTCCGTGCCCTTGAACCAAGCCTTCTGGATCGATGAACCGCGACGACGAACGGCACATACCGGAGGAGTTGCGCGATCGGTTAGCCGAGGAGCGCGCGGAGGAGCAGGCCAACCTCGAACGCGTGTGGCACATGTTCGGCGATGTGGAACTGACCAATGCCGCTCCATCCTCCGAGGAAACGTGGGCCGCCATCCAGGACCGCCTCGGCGATAGAGACAGCGACCGAGCCGATCGCGCCCCGCGGACGCGCCAGCGGCATCGCTCGTGGCGGACGTGGGGGGGCGTCGCCGCCGCTGTGCTACTGCTGATCCTGGCCGGCGCGTTCTTGTGGCGGCAGCCGGTTGAGGTGACGGCGCCGGCGGGCGAGCAGGTCCCCGCGACGCTGCCGGATGGGTCGACAGTGGAGCTCAACAGCGGCACTACGCTGTCGCACCGGCGCGGCTTCAGCGCATGGCCGTTCGTGCCGGCCGAGCAGCGAATCGTCCGGCTTCAGGGCGAAGCCTATTTCGACGTGCAACGTGGTCCCCGACCGTTCGTGGTGGAGACGTTCAACGCCCGCATCGACGTGCTCGGCACGCAGTTCAACGTGCGGGCTCGTGCGAAGGGCAAAGCGGGCGAGACGCACGTCACGCTGGCCGAAGGGCGCGTCCGCGTGCGGGCGGGAGCCCCATCCGACGACAAGGAGGCTGTGGTGCTCGACAAACCCGGCCAGTCGAGCCGCGTGGCAGCGTCTGCCCCGACGCCGACGGCCCCACGAGCCACCGACGTCAACCGCGCGCTGGCCTGGCGGACGCAGGGCTTTGCTGTGTCCGACTGGCCGCTCGGGGCCATCTTCGACGAACTGGAGCGCCGGCACGATGTGCACATTACGGTACGGAGCCCGGCGGTCCAAGCCGACTCGATGACGCTGTACTACCCGAAGGATACCGAGGTCGAGACCATCATTCATGACATCGCTGTGGCGAAGGGCCTCTCGTACCGGGCCACCAGCCAGGGCTACGAAATCACGGACCAATGATGCTCCGCGCTGTGACCATGGTGCCCCCGGTTGAATCCGCGCCGTCACGGCGGCGCGCGTGGGTCGGCGTGCTGCTCGCCGCGCTTGTGTGGGGGAGCGGGCTCGGTACCGTGGTGCAGGCACAGCCAGCGGAGGCGGATAGCTCCCACACGCTCGTCCTGCGCGACGTACCCCTCCGCCAGGCCCTCGATGAGCTCGTGGCGGCCACGGAGGCCAACCTCATTTACGACTCCGGCCTGGTGCGCGACCAGCGGATCTTCTGCACCGCCCGCGATGCGTCGCCCGAAGCGCTCCTCCGATGCATCCTGCGCGACGTACCCCTCGATTACGTTCGCACCTCCTCGGGCACATTCGTGCTCATTGCGCCCGTCCAGCGTGCGCCGCGCCGGGGGCAGCTCGCCGGGCGCGTCGTCGACGAGGAGACGGGGGAGCCGCTGCCGTATGCCCACGTGCTCTTGGCCGATGCGTCGACGGGTACCGCGACCAACGAGGCCGGGTTGTTTAGCTTCTCGTCGTTGCTCTCCGGGTCGCACCGGATGGTCGTCACGTACATGGGGTATCGTCCGCACGTGGAGCAAGTGTGGGTGCCACCGAACGAGAGCGTCCGCGCACGCATCGCGTTGCACCCGCATCCGATGAGCACGGACCCGGTCGTCGTCACGGGACTGCAGCAGCGGCTTCCGTCCAAGGGACTGGGCAAGGGCGAGTTCGATGCCGGTCGCGTATCGGCCCCGGGCGGGATGGGCACGCCCGACGTCGCCCGCGGCGCCGGCCGCCTGATGGGCGTCTCGCGACGCTCGCCCCTGGCCGAACTGCACATCCAGGGCGGAAGCACCGGAGAGCATCAGGTGCAGCTTGACGGCATCCCCGTGCGCAACCCCGTGAGTCTCGGGCGGCTGCTCGGTGCATTCAGCCCGTTGGCCATCGGCCGCTTCACGGTACATAAGGCAGGATTCGGCGCGCAGCACGGCAGCCACATCGCCGGCCTTGTCGAGGTCGAGCATGACCTGACGCGCTCTGGCGACCGCTATGCAAGCTTGGAAGTAGACCCGGTAAGCGTCAATGGACGCGTGCAGCATGCCGTCCAGCTTCCCGGCGGCGTGACGGGCGACGCCATGATTGCCGCGCGCTCCAGCGCGTGGGACGTATACCGCGACCCCGCGCTGCATGAGCTGCTCACCGAGTGGAACACGGCGGATGCCTTCCTGGCATCGCAACTGGTCGGTCGCGAGATACAGGCCGCCGATCTGGAACCTCACCGGAGCCAGATCGGCGTGTCGTTTTCTGATGTGCATGCCGCCACCCGGCTCCAGCTGGGTCCTTTTCATTCGCTTTACACCTCGCTCTACCGGGGCACAAACGAAGTTGGGGCCGGCTTCCAGACGGTACCTGCTGGGCCGTCCGATTCAGCGCGCGCCGTCGTCACGCGGGACCATTACGACTGGAGCAACCTCGGCGGGCAGATACGCCTGGAGTGGCTACTGGGCGCCCGGGCGATTGGGACGGTGCGCCTGCACGGCAGCCGCCACGCCTCGCGGTATGAATACCGGGCCGGTGCCACAGCGCCGCCGGCCCCTGAGGTGCCGGATGAGAACAACGAGGTGAGCGAGGTCGGCGTCGAGGCCGAGCTGGAGTACAGCCTCGCCGCGCAACATCGCGTGAGCGGGGCCCTGGAGGCGGTCCACACCGATAGCCGATTTCGCGCCGACAATGGGTTCATTCGGCCGCTGGCCTATGCCAACCCATCGTGGCACCTCGCCAGCTACATAACCGGGGAGCACGCGCTCGGCATGCCGGCCACCCTGGAGTGGGGCACGCGGCTGACGCTCATTCCGGAGCGCCGCACCGTCTATGCCGAGCCGCGCCTGGCCCTGCGCTACGACCGATCAGAGAGCGTCCTCGGCGCGTATGCAGCCCGGATCGCCGGCGGGCTCTACCGGCAGTTCACGAGTCGATTCGACCTGAGCAGTACGGGGCCCACTTCCGTCGTGCCGTCGATCCGCTTCTGGCTGCCCATCGACGCTTCCACGGCGCCACCGACGGCTTACCACGCCGCGGCTGACCTGCTGCTCATGCCAGCGCCGCGCTGGACGATCAGTGCAGAGGGGTACTACAAAGGGCAGCCGCGCATTCATACGCTCGATTACGCCACGCTGGTGGCTCCCTCCGAGGCGCCTGCGCTCCAGACCGCGACGCAGCGCGACTTTGTGACGGCAAGCCGGGGCTATGCCTATGGAGCCGGCCTGCAGGTCACGTACGATGGGTCCCGTCTCCAGGGCGCCCTGTGGTATACGCACAGCCACTCGCGTCGGCAGTATCCGTCGCGTTTTGGCGACGGCATGGAGGCGACGCCGTGGAACGAGCCTCATCGCCTGGCGCTGGACCTGGACGTTCCGGTCGGGGGCGGTCTTGCAGCGCACGGGAGCTGGAAAGCCGTTTGGGGGCGCAGTTGGGCGTTCCGCCGCGCCTACTACGACTACCTCAGTGTGGGCGCCCCCGCGGCGGCGTTTGGCGACTATGCCATCGAAGCGCCCGCGTCCCACACATTGTCTCCACTGTACCGGCTGGATGCGGGCCTGTCGTACACCCGCAGTTGGGGCAATGTCCACGTCACGGCGCAGGCCCACATCATCAATGTGCTCGACCGCGCCAATGCATTCGACTGGCGCCTGAGCCCGACCGACACGGGGCTTGACCGCGGCGTGCGTACCCTGCCCGGGCGGCGCCCGGTCGTCTCGCTCACGGTCGGGTATTGAGCAGCGCCTGCGGCTTCCCTATGGCGGCTGTAGGCGCCTGTCTCGCGTTCTGGGTCCAGGGCGCGCGTGCCGTCTTCCCGGCCTCCATCTGCCCAATCCGTCGCCGGAGTAGTCATTCGTCTCCGCTCGTGTGTTGTACAGGTGCACGTGTCATCAAGCGCGGTCCCTCGCGCTCGAATACACCCTCAAACCGGAACAGCACCCAGCCATGCAACGCTTCCACGCCGTGTCCAAGGTTCTTGCCCTGTTCGCCCTCGCGCTCATTGTCATGATTGCCGTGGGTTGTGACGGTGGCGACAGCGGGATGGACGACCCGCCCGAGCAGCCCCCCCAAGGCAGCGTGGCAGACGTCCGAATCAATGAAATACACGAGGGCGACCAGTGGGTGGAACTGCTGAACACGGGCGATGCGGAAGTCGATGTGTCGGACCTGTGGCTGTGCGTTCGCCCCGAATATAGTCAGGTGAGTGACCTGAACGTGCTGGCCGGCACCACGACGGTCCCGGCCGGCGGGTACGTCGTGGTGGAGTGGAGCGCCATCCAAAGCGGCACGGGCGAGGTGGGCCTCTACGAAACCGACGCGTTCGCGGACGCCAACGCCATGCTCGACTACGTGCAGTATGGCGCGGCGGGACAGGGCCGGGCCAGCGTGGCGGTCGCCGCCGAGCTGTGGGACGAAGGCGCGTACGCCACGGGGGCGGCTGAGGGGCAGACGCTGGCCTTCCTCGGTGGAGGCACTGCGGCCGTCGACAACTGGGGCTTCGGCATGCCGACCCAGGGGGCCGAGAACCAGGCAAGCGGTAAGCAGGCCGTGCAGTACACCCTCTCGGCCAACACGAACAGCGGTGCCCTGCCCGATGGCGTGGGCGCCACGGCGACCTTCCAGGCGCTGAACGAGAGCCAGACGCTCGTTACACTGGCCTTAGATGATGGCCCCACGGGCACAAACCTCGCCCACCCGGCGCACATCCACCTGAACACCGCGGAAGAAGGCGGCGGCATCGAGATTTACCTGACGCCGCTCGACGGGCTGAGTCAGCCGAACAACAACGCGACCAGTACCGAGATCATCGACCAGAGCTTTGCGGAGATGCTCCGCTTTGGCGGCCACATCAACATTCACGAAAGCAATGCCAACCTGGGGAATGTGGTCGCCCAGGGAGACATCGGCGCCAACGCGCGTGGCGTCGCCGTAGATGCCGTACCGCTTGCGGACGATCCGCAGTCGACGACGTACGATCTGGCGCCCAATACCAACGCCGGCCTGTTGCCGGACGGCGTCAGCGCGCAGGTCGAGGTGCTGGAGTTGGGCGACAGCCAGACGCTCGTCACGATCCGCCTCCCGGACGGGCCGACGGATACGCCACTCGGCCATCCGTCACACATCCATACGAACAGCGCGTCCGATGGGGGCGGCATCGACGTGTACATCGCACCGATCGACGGGTTGGCCCATCCGAACAACGACGCGGCGAGCAGCCAGATCGTCGACCGAAGCTACGACGAACTCACGAGCTTCGATGGGCACGTCAATCTCCACGAGAGCAACGCCAACCTGGGGAACGTGATTGCGCGCGGTGACATCGGCGCCAACGCCGGCAATTAGCGAAAGCACGCACACTCCAGGTCGCGACCACGCTGTCACGACCACGTCATTCACCGATTGGGAGAAGAGCCATGGACTGCGACATGACATCGGATATGTCACCCACTTGCGCATGGAGCGAGCCCGAATGGTCCAGCGCCTCGCGCCGCGCGTTTCTGCGCACGGCAAGCGGGGCGACTGTGATGGCGCTACTCGGCATCACGGCCACGGGCTGCAGCGACGGCAACCCGACGGGGGCGGAGCCCCCGGAGGAGCCGGCCGAAGACGGACCTGCGGGCATCATGGTCGATGGGAACCAGGTGATTTTAGACCTCACGTCCGATGCCACCGAAGACCTCACCACGCAGGGCGGTTTTCTGCTCATCGACGAAGCTGATGTCATGGCCATCAACGTGGATGGGACAACCATCCGGGCGTTCACGAGCGTCTGCACCCATCAGCAGTGCACGATCAATGCCTTCGCGGACGACACGTTCATGTGCCCGTGCCACGGTTCGGAGTTCGACACCCAAGGCGAGGTGGTGGCCGGCCCGGCACCCCAACCGCTCACCGAGTACGACGTGTCCCGCTCGGACGACACGGTGACGATCACCAAGTGACTGACGCCCCCGCTCCGCTCATCGACCGCTTGTTCCTACGCCATGCGCACGCTCCGTTTTATCGGCCTCATCCTTGGGATGGGTCTGCTCGCTTCCGCCTGCCAGAGCAGGAAGATCGACAACACCATGGTCGTCGATCCGGATGAGCCGGTGCGCTACGCGCAAGACATCCAGCCCATCTTGACCACTACGTGCGGCGGGGCCGGGTGCCACATCGATGAGTCGGTCAACGGCGTCGAGTTGACGAACTACCAGCAGGTCATGAGCAGCATCGGCGAGCAGTACGGCGCCGCCATTGTGGAGCCCGGCGATCCCGGGGCCAGTCCGCTGGTCGATAAGGTGGAGTCGGACCCGCAGTTCGGAACCCGCATGCCACTAGGCCGGCCGCCGCTGACGGCGCAGCAGGTCATGCTGATCCGGACGTGGATTGAGGACGGCGCGAAGAACAACTAGCGAGCACACAGCCGCTCACCAGTGCTTATGCGTGCATCTAGCGAGCCGACTGCAATGGATGAGCTTGAGAGCGAGGGCATGGGGGGGTGGAGGCGTGGGCGAGGTGAACATCGGTTGCTGTTCCCGCTGCAGTTCATCCAGACGCCCTTACGCCCGCACGTGCTCAGGCTAGTGGCTGCCTGCCTGCTGTGGACGCTTGTGGCTGTGCCCGCCGTTTGGGGCCAGGCCTTCATGACGAAGACCGGCCACGCCGAGTTCACGTCGAGCGTGCCGCTGCACACGTTCACCGGGACCTCCGAGCACCTCGTCGGCCGGATCAGCCTGCCCGACTCGACGGTCGATTTCTACCTGGATCTGACGACGCTGGAGACGGGCATCGGCAAGCGCGACAAGGACATGCGCACGACGCTGGAAACCGACACGTATCCGTTCGCCGAGTTTTTCGGCACGCTCGTGACGCCCTTTGATCCGGACCGTGAGGGGGCACAGCCAGTCACCGTGCGGGGGGCGTTTACCTTGCACGGCGTTACGCGCGAGGTGACGATCGACGGCACGCTCCGGCGGACCGCCGAGGGGCTCAAGGTGGAAGCCGCCTGGGAGATCAACCTCAACGACTACAACATTACGCCGCCCAGCCTGCTGATCGTCCGGGTCGATGAAGTGCAGAAGGTGCGCATCGAGGCGCTGTTGGAGCCCGTCGAGCGCTCGTAATCGCATGCTTCGCCATTCGCACGTTCCTTCGCCACTCAACGCGCCCACGTTATGCGACCTTTCCTCCTCCGAATGATATTCGCAATGGTTGTCGCACTGGGGTTTAGCGCCGAGGCGGGCCGCGCGCAGATGCCACGGGAGCGGGTGGATCCGGGCGGGCCCGTTGAGGAGGTGTTCTGGGCGCCGAGCGCCATACTCGGCAGCTCGGTCTACAATCTGCCACAGGGCAACCTGAACGTAACCATCATGCATGCCTTTGGCATCGTGACGAACGGGGTGCGCGACCTCTTTGGGCTGGACGGCGCGGCCAACATCCGCTTCGGCGCGGACTACGGCGTACACGATCGCCTCTCGATCGGCGTCGGGCGGTCACGGTTTGACAAGCTCTACGACGTTCGCTTCAAGGCGAAGTTGTTGCGGCAGATGAAAGACAACACGCCGCCGGTCGACGTGGCGCTCAAGGGCGACGTCGGCATCATGACCGTCGAGAACGGCTTCGACGGTGCGGACCGGCTCAGCTACTTGGCCTCGCTGATGATCGCCCGCGCGTTTGGGGAGCGCGCTAGCCTGCAGGTGACGCCGATGTTCTCCCATTTCAACACGGTGTTCATCGAGCGGGGGAGCGGGCGCATCCTCGAAGAAGAGAACGACCACGTCGCGCTGGGACTCACCGGCCGCGTTGTGCTGAACCGCCGGCTGGCGCTTCAGGTGGAGTACATGCCTGTGCTCGGCGCGCGCTCGGACGGCACCACCAATGCCCTCTCCGTCGGGCTCGATATCGAAACGGGGGGGCACGTCTTCCAGCTGTTTTTTACCACGTCGCCGTGGCTTACCGAGCAGCACGTCATCGCCCGCAATGACGACGACTTCTTCGATGGCGACTTTCGCTTCGGATTCAACGTCAACCGCGTCTTCCGCCTCGGCGGCGGCGAGTGAAGGCGACTGCTGCGGCGTGCGGCGCGCGTTGCCGTTTAGGGTGGGGAGACGCCGGAGGGGGTTGTGTAAAACAGCCGCGCCAAGAGGGCGGCCGCGACGGGAAGCACAATCGCATATCCAAACACCGCCACGTTTTGCACGAGCATCCCGCCCGAAAGCGGGCCGATCACGCCGACCAGGCACAACGCGCCGCCCCCGAGCAGCGCGCGCCGCGCCGACACGGCCTTTGCGGTGGCCGGCAGCGACAGGCCGGCGCACGCCATGGTGAGCCCCACCAGAACGTCCCAGGCCAAGTACTCGACGGCGAAAAGCATCGATGGCCAGATCAGCCGGTAGTCGGATAGCTGGCCCGCCTGCCACAGCTGACGCACGGCGGTCAGCTGGACGAAGTGGACCGCCAGGGTGAGCACCGCGCCGAAGCTGCCAAAGAGGAGCGTCGCCAGGGCAAACAAGCGCCGAGTCGCCTCCGCGAAGCACCACAGCGCAAGGATGAGCCCGAGAATCCCGAGGGCCGAGAGGATGGTGAGCCCCTCCATCACGGCCAGGTACGGGTCCCCGATGGGCGCGCGGGGCGTGGCCTCGACGACGAGCCAGAGCGCGATGACCCCCACGTAGAGCACTCCGATCCCGGCGACGGCGCTGGCGCTCACGATGCCTAACCGGCGTGCGGCGGGCGACCAGCGGTGGCTAGCTTCTGTGTGCGGCGCACGGTCCATGATGGTTTCCCCATCCCCTTCGATTGATCCGTTCCGGATCGCGTCCCCACGCGCAGACTGACTGTAATCCGTGCCGCTAGTCGATCTGCGGGACGGCCGCGAGGCTCTTGTCGATCTCGTCCTGCGAGTATTCGAGGTCGACCAGCTCGCCCGCGCGGTACGCCTCGTACGCGCTGAGGTCGAAGTGGCCGTGGCCGCACAGGTTGAAGAGGATCGTCTTCGACGCGCCGCTCTCCTTGCAGGCCAGCGCTTCCTGCATGGCGCCCCACACGCCGTGGCCGGCTTCGGGCGCCGGAAGGATGCCTTCGGCGCGAACGAAGCTCTGGCACGCGTCGAACATGGGCAGTTGGGGCGTGCTCACCGCCTCGATGTGACCGGCCTCGTACAGCGCGCTCACCTGCGGGCTCATGCCGTGGTAACGCAGCCCGCCCGAGTGGATGGGCGCCGGCACGAAGTCGTGCCCCAGCGTGCGCATCTTAACGAGCGGCGTCATCTGCGCGGTGTCGCCGAAGTCGTAGGTGTACTGCCCCTTCGTGAGGCTCGGCGCGGCGTCGGGCTCCACGGCTAGGATGCGCGGCTTCGGGCGGCCGTCAACGTGGGCGGCGAGAAACGGGTAGACGAGCCCCGCGAAATTGCTGCCGCCGCCCGTCGGCGCGATAATGACGTCGGGCCAGTCGGCCCCGGCCCGCTCCAGTTGCTTGATGACCTCCTGGCCGATGACGGTTTGGTGCAGGAGCACGTGGTTTAGCACGCTGCCGAGCGCATACTTCGCGTGTTCGTCCTGCACGGCCACCTCCACGGCCTCACTGATGGCGATGCCAAGGCTTCCCGAGCTGTCCGGGTCCTGCTCCAGGATGCGGCGGCCCGCCTCCGTCGTGTCGCTCGGGCTGGGCGTCACGGTGGCGTCCCACGTTTCCATGAGCACGCGCCGGTAGGGCTTCTGCTCGTAGCTGATCTTCACCATGTAGACGAGGCACTCCAGGTCGAGCATCTGGCAGGCGAAGCTGAGCGCGCTGCCCCACTGGCCGGCGCCCGTCTCGGTGGTGAGCCGCTGCACGCCTTCCTCGGCGTTGTAGTACGCCTGCGGGACCGACGTATTCGGCTTGTGGCTGCCCGTGGGGCTCACGCCCTCGTACTTGTAGAAGATCTTGGCGGGCGTGTCGAGCGCCTCCTCCCAGCGATGGGCGCGGTAGAGCGGCGTGGGCCGCCAGAGGCGGTACACGTCGCGCACGGCCTCGGGGATTTCGACGTGCCGCTCGGCGCCCATCTCCTGCTCGATGAGCGCCATCGGAAAGATCGGCGCCAGGTCGTCCGGCGTGACGGGCTCCTTCGTCTGCGGGTTGAGGACGGGCGGCAACTCCACGCCGAGCGGGCCCACATCCGCGTTCAGGTTGTACCAGTGCGTCGGCAGCTCGGATTCGGGGAGGAGGAACTTGGTCTGTTTGCTCATGGACGGGGCGTCATGCAGTGGACAACGGAAACGATACGCAGCATCAAATATAACGGAGCCGGGCGAGGAGGACAACGGACGGTGCACGAACCCACTGCGCCTCAGGAAGAGAGGGCCGAGCCCCCCTTTGCAGCCGATCGCGGACACCGATCTTCGCCAAAAGTCCTGCGCCGCGTGCGGCGGCCCCCTTGTTCTTGGATATGCTTTCCGACCGTAGTGGGTGGGGGCAGGTGCACCGAGGCCTCCCGCCATATTCACCGTTAAATGCTTCCGACCCCATGACGATTAGCCGTCGGCTCCCTTCCCTTCTTGCACTGTTGCTGATAAGCGGTGTGCTCGCGGTCTCCAGCACCCGCGCGCAATCCTTTCAGTTCGACAACATCTGCACGTTTTTCGATCAGATCCCCCAGACGGAAGGGGTGCGCAGCACACTGGCTGAGGAGTGGGTCAGCGGAAGCTGGGCGGCTTCGGATCGGGTCATTTATAACCGTTCCGGTGGGATGGTGACCGATATCGTCTTCCAAGAGCGATCCTCGGGCAGCTGGGAGAACGCGACCCGCGCCCTTCCGACATACGACGCGAGCGACCGGCTGGAGACGTGCACGCTGCAGGAGTGGGATACAGACGCAAATGATTGGGCCGACGCCGCACGTACGACGCGCACGTATAACGCAGATGGGAATGTAGAGCGATCTGTCTTCCAAACATGGGACGAAAGCGCCAGCGATTGGGAAGACGTTTCACGCATCGAGTACACCAGCTACGACAGCAACGACAACCTGCTCGTGCAAATTGATCAGTTCTGGGGTGGCACCAGCTGGATGAACGCTCGGCGCACCGAGAACACGTACGTCGGTGGAAATTTGACCGAAGAGCGTGAGCAAACCTGGATTGGGAGCTGGGTCAATGACTATCGCACGACGAACACGTACGACAATAGCGACCGCCTGACCGAGGTGCTCGAAGAAGATTGGGACCTTACTGCTTTCCCCGCTGACTGGGTACGCGACGGGCTCACGACCTACACGTACGCGAACACGCCGACCACTGTGACGGAGGTCTGGCAAACCTGGAATGGCAGCTGGATCAACGTTGGGCGTACGACGACAAACCTCAACAATAATGACCTGCCTGCCGAAGTCATCGAGGATACCTGGAGTGGCACCAACTGGGTTCGAGCGGGCCGGACCGAAACAGACTACGTCAGCGTCGGTGGCACCCCAAAGATTTTCAGAATCCTGGATCAGACGTGCAGCGCGGACTGCGTCACATCCAAAGCGGCCGTTTGGGAGAACAGCACGCAGACGACCTTCTCCTACAGTGAAGTGCTTCCCGTCGAGCTCACCGCGTTTACCGTTGCCGAAGCGGACGACGCAGCAGTGCTTGCATGGGCCACGGCCTCAGAAACCAACAATGCCGGCTTCGAGGTGCAGCGGCGCGTCGGAGCAGAGGGCCGGTTCGCTGCCATCGGGTTTGTGGATGGTGCCGGCACGACAAGCCGTCCTATCGGTTCCGAGATGCCGCCTTGCCCTTCGACGCAGCGCAGGTAACCTACCGGCTGAAGCAAGTCGACCTCGACGGGACCACGGCGTATTCGCCGGAGGTCGAATTCAGCCGTGCTGTGCCGGAGCGCTTGGTGCTGCACGGCAACTACCCCAACCCGTTCCAGGGCCATACCCGAATTCGGTACGAGCTGCCACAAGCCGGCCTCGTGCAGATGGACGTGTTCAACATGCTCGGGCAGCGCGTGGCGCGGTTGGTGGATCGTCCGCAGCCGGCAGGGCGCAGTGAAGTCGTATTCGATGCCCAAACCCTGCCCAGTGGGACGTACTTCGTCCGCCTGGCAGTCGATGGCCAGAGCCGGTTGCGTCAGGTGACGGTGGTGCGATAGGACAGCAAGCCACCGGGCACGGAGCGCCGGGCGAATGGCTCGGCGCTCACGGCAGCGCCCGGCGGTCTGCGCGCTTGAGGAGGCGCTGGAAGTGATCGATGCCCTCCTCCACCTCTAGCGTGCGCGCATCGCAGCCCGGCAAGGCGGCGGTGGAAACCCGGAGCCATCGTAGACAAGCGAGATGGGTCACATCGAAACAAGGGCCTCCGTCGGATTACGTCTTCGGCACAGAGGGGCAAAGCGGATGGGGCGATGGAACGGCACCGTACGGCCCGGGCCGGGGGCGATCCGGACATTCCATGCGCTTTTGTCCTTTGCTTACAAGCCTGTCATCCAAAGGCTACCGCGCGCGACGGAGGCAATCCTTACCTAACGATGCAGCCTTGTCGCATAGGGGGCTTTCCGACATGTTTTCGTTTTTACAGGATCGATGCAGCGCCCTCCATCGCGTGGGGGTCGCCGCGCTCGGGTGGATGGTGCTCGCCGCCGGGTGGGGGAGCGCCCGTGCGCAAGCGCCATCTGCGCTCGAACCGCTCGCTTCGGTGCCGCAAGTGGTCGTCCACGGGGAGGCGTCTGCGTTCGATCTCGCGGAACTCGGTCCTCATTTCACCGAGCCCTGGATTCGTGCCGCCCTGCCCGCGCTCGCGGTGCTAGACGGTATGCCGGCCCTTCTGCAGCGCACCACGGCTGTGGCTCGTACGCCGGAGGGGCAAACGCGGACGACCTATGACCGGGCTGCCGATGGACGACTGCTGGAGCGTCGCGTAGAGCGCCGCCGCGGGGCGTCCTGGACGCCCGCCCGCCGCACCCGTCTGGTCTACCAGGAGGGGGCGTTGGCCGCTCAGCACACGGCGGTCTGGCTCGACGGCGCCTGGCACCCCGACCGCCAGATGGCGCTGACGCGCGACGCACAGGGCCGGGTACACGCGGTCGTACAACGGACATGGCGCGACGGGCGGTGGGCCAAGGACGCGCGCTTTACGCTCTCCGCGACCGACACCAGCCGGGCGCGCCGGCTCGTTCGTGCGACATGGCAAGACGGTACGTGGACGCCGGCGAGCCGGTTGACGTTCACCGTTGCCGAGGAAGGGCGCCACATCACGCAGGTCAACGAAGTCTGGGTGAGCGGGGCGTGGACCCGCGACGTGCGCCTCACCTACCTGTACGACGGGGCCGGCTATCCCATCGAAAAGAGCCTGGCGGTATGGACGGGCCAGCACTGGGCCGATGGGCCGCTTCACTTCTACGACTATGCCATACAGGGCCAGCGCGTCGAGCAGCGCACCGAGATCTGGGTGGGTACCCACCGCGTCCGCGTCGAGCGCGCGCAGATGACCTACGCCGCCCCCGTCGAAACACCGCTGCTCGGCACAGCATCGTTCGACTGACGAAGCGGCGGACCGGCCGAGCGGCCTGTCGAGGCCGACACGGGCGCCGGTATTTTCAATTCTTGGCCTAATAGTCCATGTCCGGACCGCGGCGGCGGAAACATCCTGCCGGCCAGGCGTTTCCCGTCCCGCACGCGCTTCTACCGCATTCTACCCGGCCGCATGACGCAGTCTGACCTCCGCACCATCGCTATCGTTGCCCACGT
>JAAAPH010000532.1 GCA_009908415.1 Bacteroidota bacterium | reverse complement strand
CGCGACTCGTCTGACCGGGCTGGAGCATCACCGCCTGTGTGGCATCCGTGCGGGATGCCACCTGCACGCGACCGCTAGCCAACACCACCTCGGTCCCCTCCTCCTGCACCTGCACGCCAAAGCTCGTGCCCCATGCTGTCGTGCGTGCGGTCGGCGTCTCGACGGCAAACCGCTGGGAGGCTTCGGCTACGTCGAAAAAGGCACGCCCCTCACTCAGCGTGACCGTCCGGTCGAACGAGGCCGCGGCGTCGGGCCGATCGTATTCGAGCCGGGACCGGGCCATCAGCCGCACGGTAGAGCCATCCGGCAGCGAAACCTGCTGCACGTCGGTCTTGCCCGTCGCCACGACGGTACGCCGGTCCTCACTCGAAAAGACCATCACGCTCACCACGGCGATCAGCGCAACCACCGCCAAGGCGGCAGCGCGCCATCCCCAGCGGCGCCGCGCCGCGTCCGTGCGTTGCGCGCGCGACGGACGCGGCGCACGGTCTGCACGTGCTGGCTCCCGGTTCGGCGCTCCGGCTCCGGCTGCATGCGCGGACCATGCGGACTCGAAAGCGGTCTGGTCGTCTTGAATCCGCTCAACGACGTCCCCCAGCCCCGGGTGCTGCGCCAATGCCGCCTCGATGGGAGCTCGCGCATCCTCCAACGCGGCGCGCTCATCGGCATCGAGCGCGTCGCCATGGCCGGCGTCATCGAGCGCGTAGAGCACCAGTAGCTGCCGGTCCGGCACGCGGGCATCGATCCGCTCGCGAAGAGCAGCACGAACCTGCCGCCAGCGTACGAACGCGCGGACAAGCTCCGGGTCGTCGCCGATGGCCGCCCGCACCTCGGCGCGGCGCTCCGGCGTGAGCTCCTCAAAGAAAACGATGTCGGTGCGCATCTCCTCCATAGGACGTGGTGGATCCCGGTTTGGACCGAAAAAGCGGCGAATCAGTGGATCGTACGTAGCGTGTTGGTTTGAGCCGCCGTTCACACCCTAAAAGTAACAACTCGTTTTCGATGCCGCCGACGCCCCGTTGGCTCATCCGCCAAGAAGGAGCATACAAAGCATGATGACGCCGACCAGTGCATCGCGCATCTTCTCGAAGGCCCGCTTCACCTGCATCTTGACGGCGGCCTCGGTCGTGTCGAGCATCTGGGCGATTTCGCGGTACAGGTAGCCGTACTCGCGCAGCTCAATGATGCGGCGCGCCTTGTCCGACAGCGCGTCGAGCGCCCGTTCCAGATCGACGTTCGCCACGTCCACGCTGTCGGGCCCGCGCCGCTCGGGCGCCGCATCGGGGTCGTACAGGTGCTCTTTCATGTCGTAGCGCCCGCGGTAGTAGTCCTGCAACTCGAACAGCGCCGCCTTCATGGCGAACGACTTCAGGCTGCCGGGCTTCTCCAGGTCGGCCAGCCCCGTATGGATGCGGACGAGCGTATTCTGCACGAGGTCGTCCACGTCGGCCGTCTTCCCGATGCGCTTGATGAAGTACCCCCGCAACATCGGTTCAATATCGGACAGCAGGGCCGAGCGGGCGTTCTCGTCACCCGCTTGGGCCTGCCGGACACGGTCGGGATCGAACGGATCAGAGCGCGAGGGCATACAACAGAGCAAGACCAATGGGGGAAAGCACGGCCCGGTGCCGCGCTGGATACAACGGCGGGACCGGGCGGTGTTGTTACATGGAGGCTGAACCGTGGCCGTCCCGTTTTGTATAATGGTAACGGATGAGGTTAATACGTGACCGCTCACGACTCGGTCGCTGCGCTCTTCCGCACGAATAATCCATGAAACAACCGACGAGCATCATGAGCCTTTACGATCTACACGAGGCAAAGCTGAATGACATAGAGGGCCAAGGCTTCGCGTACTCTGAGAAGACGGTGTACGGAAAAGCCTACAAAGGGGTTTTCTTCGTTGAGAACGGAGACGACTTGGACGCGCTAGAGGACCAAGAGGCTGATGCTACGTTCGAGGGCATCCTCTACGACCGGAGTCGCGAGCGCGAGAAGAAGTTTTCCGTCAATGTGAGTAACGTGATCAGCACCCCCTCAGGTGATCGTGCCGACTTTGAGGCGACGGAAAAGCCATAACCCTACGTTTTACTCCGAATGCATTGTGCCAGAAGCCGAGCCCCTCGGGGTTCGGCTTCTTTGCTTTTCCCCTTCCCGAGAGCCCTCCTGCCCGGCATCATACCTCCTCAAACTGGTTGGCAGCCCGGTTTTTGCGGACACGGTCCGGCGCAAAGAGGTGCCCGTTCATGGCAATGTACACGCCCGCATCCAACGTCTGTACTGCCGCCATCGCAAACCCGATGTTGAAGATGGCGTCGCTGCTTCGGAAGCGTGCCGGGTTGAGCGCCCCGACGAGCACGACGACTTTCCCCGTCTCGGCCTCTTCGATCGCTCGGGCCGTTTCGACCATCGTGTCCGTCCCATGGGTGATGACGATGCGCTGATCCTCGCACTCGCGCACGCTTTCCACAATCACAAACCGGTCTGCGTCGGTCAGGTCAAGGCTGTCCTTCTGGAAGAGCGTGATGACATCGAAATCGAAGGTCACCTTGGCGTCCTGAAGAATTTCTCCGATGAGGGGCTCACCGACCTCATAGTCGCTTTTGGCGTCGAAGTAGACTTTGTCGATCGTCCCGCCGGTGGTGAAGATGGTGAGGTGCATGAGCGCCTGGGTTACTGATCGGGGTTGAATCTAAAGTTGATGGCGAGCCCGAACTCGGGCGTGCCCTGCACGACGTCGACGCCGCCCATCACGACGACGCGGCCGAAGTTGCCCACAAGGCCCAGCGACACGCTGGGCTCCACCTCGGTGGCGTCGCCCTCGGCGGTCGCCATCGCGCCCAACCCGATGGCGGGCTGCACGGGCGCCCCAAACACGTCGTAAAAGCCGACGAGTTTCGCCTCCAGATGCTGCCGCCCGTCCGCCTCCAACACCGCCGGGTTGATGCTCGCCTGCAGGAGGCCGCCGCCGCGCGGCACCACCCGCCCCGCCATCAGCCCGATGGGCGTGCGGCCCGTCCCATGCACCCCCACCGTACCGCCGATGACGGCAGCGGCCCCAACAGCCGCAAGCGCCGCCGCCGAAGCGGGGAGAAGTGAGTCTTCGTCCTCATCGTCTTCCTCGTCGCGGTCGTCTTCGTCCCGGCTGCCGCGTTGGCCGGACCGCCCGTCCTGCTCGGCGCGTCCGGACGCGTCGTCACGGGCCGATTCCCCGCCCGACGTTTCCTCCTCGCCGGTCCGCTCACCGCGCCCTGCCTGCTCCTCCCGATCCGTCTCGGCGGTGGAGCGTCCGACGGACTCGCCGCGCGGCTGCGCGGCGCGACGCGTACGCCCCGGCCCCACGTAGTACGGATCCGGCCCGACCCGCCATCCGATAAAGATTCCGGTTCGGGGGACGTACACGCTGCGCGGTGGACGCGGACGCGTCGAGGGCGTGGGGGCGTCCTGTGCCACCTCGGGCTCAGCCCGCGGCGGACGGTCCGCGAAGCTCGCGAAGCCGATACGATTCACCGCCGGGTTGCGCAGCGTGAAGCCCTCCTCCACGTACTGCCGCGCCGAGTCGGCCGGTGTGTCGAGAAAAACGGCATCATACGCCAGCTCAGCCACCTCAAACGCGTACACGCTCGGATGCGACGGCAGCGCCATGCTGTCGACGGCGATCATCATGTCGGCCACATCGCGCCCCGCGACGATTACATCGGCCACCAGCTCAATCTCCACCATCCGGAGGTCCGGGGGCAACTGGTCGACCGGCTGCACCCGACCCTCGTACAGCCCCTCATCGCCCGGTGCCCAGCTGAGCACGAACGAGAGGTCGACCCCGCGCGGCGTCCCTGCGTAGCGATACTCGATGGACAGTGCCTCAACCTGCGGCAGCAATTGATACGCGTCGGACGCGAAGTCGTCCGACGCGGCCGCCAGCGTGTCGGGCCAGTCGGTGAGCGTCACTGTGCCGCCCGGGCGGGCGGGCGCGCTCTCCTGCGCCATGGCCGGGATCGCGAGCAGGAGTAGTGCGATGGCACAGAGGCCGAATTGCATAAGCCGACGAGGTGGAGAAAGCGTGCGCATAATCAAAACCGGTACGGCAGAATGCTGCAGGATCGAAGCGAGGCGAAAGGGTTTGTCCATCAAGCCGCCCGCCCCGCCTGAGAAGTCACACGTGGCCGTCGGACCGGAATCGGCCTGCCCCTCGGCACCGCCGCGCTACGCCTCATGGGCCTGGATGACCTCCAGAAACGCCGCACCGTACCGGTCGAGCTTTACGTCGCCCACCCCGGAGAGCTGCCGAAATGCATCGAACGAGTC
>JAAAPH010000533.1 GCA_009908415.1 Bacteroidota bacterium | reverse complement strand
GGGCCGCGCACCTGCCGGTCGCAAAACTGCTCGCCCTCCACGTAGTCGAAGTGCTCCGCGATCCACCGGATGGAGGCGGGCCCATAGCCCAATCGGATCACGGCGCGCTGTCCATTCTGAATGCCCTCGAACCGCTCCAGCGCGATCGGCAGCCACGGGGGCGTCAGCCGCTGGAAGGCGCCCGGCCGGGCATGCCACTGGAAGAGCGCCTCGGCAGAGGCATCGATCGACGATCGGTATTCGACGTGCGGCACGGTGGGGAGAGGTTGAAGGTTGGGACGGTGACGGTTGGGTGGTTCTTCGTTTCTCCGCCCGTCCAGTTCCCTGAAGCTCCGATTCCCCCAACCCCCCAAGCCTCCGATCTGCCAATTACATTACCGCACCGCGTCGTACGCGGCCAGCGCCACATCGCGCATCTCGCTGTGATCGACGATGGGTGCGGGGTACGTCTCGCCCAGCGTGATGCCGGCTTTCCGCAGCACCCGGTCGGGGGCGTTCCACGGCGCGTGGAGATGTTCGGTCGGCAGGTCGGCGAGCTCCGGCACCCAGCGGCGGACGTAGTCGCCGTTCGGGTCGTGGCGCTCGCCCTGGGAGACGGGGTTGAAGATGCGGAAGAAGGGCTGCGCATCGGCGCCGGAGCCGGCGGACCACTGCCAGCCCATCGTGTTGCTGGCGAGGTTGCCATCGACGAGGGTGTCCCAGAACCAGTCGGCGCCGTGCCACCAGCCAATCATGAGGTCCTTCGTGAGGAAGGAGCCGACGATCATGCGGACGCGGTTGTGCATCCAGCCCGTTTCGTAGAGCTGCCGCATGCCGGCATCCACGATCGGGTAGCCGGTCTGCCCGCGCTGCCAGCGGGCGAGCCAGCCGGGGTTGTCTTCCCAGCCGAAGCCGTCGAACTTGTCCTTGTAGTTTTCGGTGGGCGTGTTCGGGTAGTGATGCAGCATGTGGTACGAAAACTCGCGCCACACGAGCTCCTGCAGAAACGGCTCGGCGGCGTCGTGGGCATCGTTCGCATCGGCCCAATCCGAGACAGCCGCCCACACCTGCCGCGGACTCAGCTCGCCGTGGTGGAGGCGGGGCGAGAGGCGCGAGGTGCCGTCGCGGTCCGGCCGGTCGCGGTCCGTCTCGTACGGGGCGATGACGTGATCGAGCGTGTACTGCAGCCGCTCGTGGGCGGCCGCTTCGCCCGGCGTCCAGGCATCACGCAGCCCCTCCGCCCAGTCGACGCCGTCGCGGGCTGCGGGAAGCAGCGCGAGATCGTCGAGAGCGAGCGAATCGGGCCAGTCGGCCGGCGCGTGCTCGGGGCCGAGGGCCGGCGCAGGGAGGGGCGGGCCAGGGTCCAGTCCGCGCTTCATCAGCTTCTTCCAGAACGGCGTGTACACGTGGTAGGAGCCGCCGCTCGTCGTCTGCACGTCGTCCGGGTCGTGCAGGATCTGGCTCTCGAAGGCGTTCGCCTCGATGCCGTCGCTGCGGAGCGACTGGAGAATGGCTTCGTCGCGCGCCAGCAGCTTCGGCTCGTAGCGGCGGTTCCAGTACACCGCATCCGCGCCGGTGGCGTCGAGCAGGTCGCGCAGCGCAGCTTCGCTCGGTTCACGCCGGAGGAGGAGGCGCGAGCCGCGGTCGCGCAGGTCGGCATCGAGCGACTGCAGGCTGTGGTGGAGCCACCAGCGGTGCGCGCCGCCGGGCGCCCAGCGGCCCTCCTCGTCCGGCGTCCACAAGAAGACGGGCACCACGGCGCCGCGCTCGGCCGCCGCGTGCAGGGCGGGGTGGTCGGCGAGGCGCAGGTCGTGTTTGAACCAGACGAGGGTGGTGGGCGCTTCAGGCATCGGTGGGTTTGGGTCTAATCACAGGAGGAACACGGCGCACCGCAAGGGGATGACCTCCGGCCCCACCGTGTCCGTACATCGGAGGGGGCTACAGCGCGCCGTCGGCGGCGTGTTGGCGGACGGTTTCGGCGCGTTCGCGGATAGCGGCGCGGGTGTCGTCGTCCTTGCGGCGCAGGTTGGCCAGCTGGAAGTTCATACGCCGGTTGCCCGAGAGGCGGTCTTCGTGGCGGTCCAGAAAATCCCAATACAGCGTGGTGAACGGACACGCGTCCTCGCCCGTGTTGGCCTTGTAATTGTACGCGCAGTGCGAGCAGTAATTGCTCATCTTGTTGATGTAGTTGCCCGACGCCGTATACGGCTTCGTGCCGACGATGCCACCATCCGCGTACTGCGACATGCCGATCATGTTGGGCATCGAGACCCACTCCCAGGCGTCGACGTACATGGCCTCGTGCCAGTCGTTCATCTGCTGCGGGTCGATGCCGTAGAGGAGCCCGAACAGCCCGGTCACCATGAGCCGCTGGATGTGGTGCGCGTATCCGTGCTCTACGATCTGGCCGAGGCTCTGCCGCATGCACGTCATGTCCGTGTCAGCCGTCCAGAAGAAATCGGGCAGATCGGCGGTGGCGTCCAGCGCGTTCTTCGCGGCGTAGTCGGGCATCGCCTGCCAGTAGACGCCGCGGATGAACTCGCGCCAGCCCAGGATCTGCCGGACGAAGCCCTCCACGGCGTTGATGGGCGCGTGGCCGGCGTGATACGCGTCTGCCGCCTGATCGATGACGGTTCGCGGATCGATGAGTTTCAGGTTGAGCGCGGCGGAGAGGCGCGAGTGGTAGAGGAACGGCTCATCCGTCCACATCGCATCCTGGTACGTGCCGAACGTCGGCAGCCGGTGCTCGATGAAGTCGCGCACATCACGCCGCGCCTCCTCCGGCGTCACGGGCCAGATGAATCCGTCGAGTTCGCCTGGGGCGTCGCCGAACTGCGTCTGCACGAGATCGAGCACGTCCTCCGTGATTGCGTCCGGACGATGCTGGGTCGGCGGTTTGATATCGGAGGGCGTCTCGGAAAACGACGCGCGGTTCTGGTTGTCGTAGTTCCATGCGCCGCCGACGGGCTCGTCGTTCTCATCGAGCAGGACGTCGTGCTCACGTCGCATCATGCGGTAGAAGTACTCCATCGTGAGCGACGAGCGGCCGTCGGCCCACGCGTCGAAGCGGCGGTGCGTGCAGAGGAAGTGGTCGTCCGCGCGCACGTCGAGCGGGACGCCGGCCGCGTCCGCGACGGCCTGCAGGCGTTGGAGAGCGCCGTACCGGCCCGGCTCGGTCAGCACGACGCGCTCTGGCTGGTGGGCGTCGATCTGCTGGCGGAGGAAGTCGGCGACGTCCTCCGCGCAATCGTCCGCCTCCGCGGGTTGGTAGCGGACGGTGAACCCCTCGGCGCGGCGGGCGTCGCGGAAGTGGCGCATCGCCGAGAAGCAGAGGGCGAGCCGTTGCTTGTGCTCAGGAAAGCGCTGCGAGCCGTACGGCGCCTCCGTCATCGCAATCGCGTCGCGCCCGGGGTCGGCCTCGCGGAGCACCGCCGCGTCCGGGTTGAGCTGGTCGCGGAGTACGAGGATGAGGCGACGGGCCGACGGCATGGCAGCGCGGGGAGTGTGGGGGTCGGGGAATCGAGGGGGGACGGCGGGAGTGAGACGGACGACGGCTTGGGCGAGCCCGACGCGCATCGCACAACGCTCAACCCACAACCCACAACCCACAACCCACAACGCAACACGCGTCACGTCTTCAGCGAGCCGAGGCCGCCATCGACGCCGAGGACCTGGCCGGTTACCCAGTCGTTGGCCGGGTCGGCGAGCCAGCAGATAGCGCTGGCGATATCGTCGGGCTGTCCGAGCCGACCGAGCGCATGCATGGCCTCCGATTGCTTGCGGCCCTGGTCGGTGCGTAGGATGTGCTCCGACATGGGTGTCTCGACGAGCCCCGGTGCCACGGCGTTGACGCGGACGCCGCGCCGTGCGTACGTGGCCGCGGCCGAGCGCGTGAGGCCCATGATGCCGGCCTTGGCCGAGGCAATGGCCTCGTGATTGTTGAGGCCGACCTGCGCCACGGCCGACGCGCTGAGCACGATGGAGCCGCCATTGCGCATGAGCGCCCGCGCGCCGGCCTTCACCGTGTAGAACGCTGTATCCAGGTTGAGCGCGACCGTCTCCCGGTACTCCTCGATGGACGTCAGGTGGGCGGGTTTCAGGAGGATGGAGCCGACCGTGTTGATGACGCCGTCGATGCCGCCATACGTGTCAGTGGCCGCATCGATGATGCCCTGCACATCCTCGAACTGAGTAGCATCGAGCGGATGGGGCGTGCCGCCCGTTTCATCGGCAAGGGCGTGCAGGTCCGATTCCGTGCGGGCGCCGAGCACGAGGTTCGCGCCGTCTGCCGCGAGGCGCCGGGTCACCTCGGATCCAATGCCACCGG
>JAAAPH010000436.1 GCA_009908415.1 Bacteroidota bacterium | reverse complement strand
CCGCCCATACCACGGGGTGCAGTGGCTGGAAAACCAGGGCGGCTTTCAGTTCGCGTTTCACGACTTGATCCGCTTCTACGGCGCCTACCGCGCTGTGCCCGGCGATATGGATGGTGATGGCGACCTGGACGTGGTGGTCACAAGCCTTCTCAACGACTGGGCAGATTCCACGCGGAAAAGCCTGCTGTGGCTGGAGAACGATGGATCGGAGCAGTTCACGCCACATGGCGTCGCCGCCGCCCCCACGTCGCTGATCAGTGCCGACGTCGCGGACATGGACGGCGACGGGCGGCTGGACATTGTCACCGGGAGCATGCACAACCGATATACGGCCGGCGAAAAGCGGAGCCGGGTGACGCTCTGGACGAATCGTGGCCCCGTTCGATAGCCCCCGACTAAATCCCCACCCGCCGGAACAGCGCGCCCTCGATGGTGAGGCCGGGGCCGAACGCCATGGCCACGCCGTGCTCTAGCGAACTGCTGCCGTCAGCCTGCGCGGCCCGGTGTTGATCCAGAATGCGCTTTAGCACGAAGAGAATCGTCGGCGAGCTCATGTTGCCGTGCAGGCGGAGCACCTCCAGGCTGTCGCGCACGGCGGCCTCATCGAGCGCCATCACGTCGCGCGCCTTTTCCACGATGGCGCGCCCGCCCGGATGGATGGCCCAGAAGTCCATGTCGCGGTCGCTCAGGCCGTGCGGACGCAGCAGCCCGTCGAGGTAGCGCGGCAGGTGCTCGGCGATGACGTCGGGTACGCGAGAGGAGAGCCCCATCAGAAAGCCCGTGTCGCCGATGTCCCACGTCATGGCGTCCATCGAGTCGTCATCGAGTTGCGCGCGGCTGTCCGCGTACGCGAGCTCGCCGTGCGCCTCGGAAGCGGATTGCGACGAGAGCACCGCCGCCGCCGCGCCGTCCGAGAAGAGCGAGTTAACGACGACCTCTTCGAGCGACCCGTTCGTCTGAAAGTGCAGCGTGCACAGCTCGGCGCAGACGACGAGCACCCGCGCGTCGGGGTCGCTCTGGCAGAAGCTGTGGGCCACCCGCAGCGCGTTGAAGGCGGCGTAGCAGCCCATGAAGCCGATGAACGTCCGCTGCGTAGTGGGCGGCAGATCGAGCCGCTTCACGAGCTCGATGTCGAGCCCTGGCGCGAAGAACCCCGTGCAGCTCACGGCAACGACGTGCGTGATGTCGCCGGGGGCAGCGGACGACTGGTCGAGCGCCGCGCGAGCGACCCGTTCGGCCAGGGGCAGCACGGCGTCACGGTACTTCTGATTGCGCGCCGCGGTGGAGGGCGCCGGCTGGAGGGACCAGTCCTTCGGAAAGAAGTCGAACTCCGCGGCCTCATCGCGGGCGTAATCCTCCACGCACGTGTAGCGATAATCGATCGCCGAGCGGTTGTAGAGGGCCGGCAAGCGATTACGCAACGGCCGTGGCAGACTGTCGATGCGCTGCATGAACGCGGCCGCCTCCTCCTGCGACCGGCGGAGGGGCGGGTTGCCGGTAGCAATCGCGTCGAGAACCGTATGCGTGGTCATAGTCAGAGACGGCGCAGTATACAGCAGGACTTCATAAGCAAGCGCGACGAATAACGTACGGGCGCCTCCGATGTTGACGTCGAACCTGCACTTTTTCTGCAACGGGGTACCGCGCCGTGTCCGAGGCGCCACCGGGATCGCCGCGCCGTATCCGCCCGCCTCGTCGCCTCGACTCACCGATTCGCCGCCTCCCGTTCTTTCGCCTCCTCCCACAGCGCATCGGCCTCGGCGAGCGTCACGTCGGCCACCGTGCGGTCGGATTCCGCGAGGCGCCGCTCGATATGCTGGAAGCGGTGGACGAACTTGTCGTTCGTGCGCCGCAAGGCATTCTCCGGATTGATGCCCGCGCGGCGGGCGTAGTTGACGAGCGCGAACAGGACATCGCCGAACTCGTCTTCTTGTTCGTCGTCGCTGGCCCCGGCTTCCACATGCGCCCGGAATTCACGGATCTCCTCCTCGACCTTCGCCCAGGCGCCGTCGCGCTCCGGGAAGTCGAACCCTACGCCGGCCGCTTTCTCCTGCATGCGGTGCGCGCGCAACAGCGCCGGCAGGTGTTTCGGCACGCCATCGAGGACGGAGGGCGGGGCCTCCTCTCCGTCGCGCTCCTGCATCTTGATCTGCTCCCAGTTGGCCTCGACCGACGCCGCATCATCCGCCGCGGCGTCCCCAAAGACGTGCGGATGCCGGCGCACGAGCTTCTCGGTTTCGGCCTCGATCACATCTTTGAGCGTGAACGCCTCGTTCTCCTCGGCGATGTTGCTGTGGAAGAGGACGTGCAAGAAAATATCGCCCAGTTCGTTCTTGAGCGCCGTCCAGTCCGCCTCGTCGATGGCTTCCACCACCTCGTAGGCTTCTTCGATGAGCAAGTGCTTCACCGATTCGTGCGTCTGCGCGCGGTCCCACGGGCAGTCGCGCCGGAGCTGCTTCACGATGGCGACAAAGTCGGCGTAGGCCGCCAGCCGGTCGCGCGATTCGGCGAAAGCGTCGTCGTAGATGGTATCAGCAGGCATGGAGGAATACGGACGGATGCGTTCAACGAGGCACGGCTTTTGTTCATCCTACCATACGGTACCGTTCGATGATTGATGCTGCCACGGTGTCAGGCACGGGCCGATTCTTTGTAAAACCACGTTGAAGGGGGCAGAAACGAAGGGAACATCGGCCCGGATTCGGCGGTCTAATGTTCTTGCCTTGTCACGAGGCGTGTTCTTTACAAGACTGGGGATGACACGGATTCGACGTGTAGTAACGTGCAGTGGACTGTCCTGCCGAGCTTCTTGGCATGCTCGTAAATCTTGCTGAGAACTTGTAACTGCGGACGATTACTCGTACGCGATGGCGGCGTAACGCCGACCATCTGTCTCTTGCGGCGTTTGGCGTTCGGCCCGCCTGAGGCATCATATTAGATCGCCTAGTTGCGCGCTTTCCGGCTGGAGGCGTTAGCGGCGAAACCCAATCAGCCTTTGCGTGCGCCTGGCCCGGTGGGCTGGCTGCAGGTGCACGTGAGCCTGAAATAAGCCCACTATGCAGGTAGAGGTTCACATTGTGCGGCTAGGCGGACCCGGGTTCGACTCCCGGCATCTCCACTAGACCTTTTGCCCTGAGCGGTCCCCCACCGTTCAGGGCTTTTTTGTTTTCACCTCGCGCTGGCTCCGCAAAAACGAAGGATCGTGAGCACGAGCGCACGGGTGGCGGCCTCCAACTCATCGATGGGCACAAACTCGTCCGGCGCGTGGGCGCGCCGCACGTCACCCGGGCCGTAGAGCACCGTCGGCGTGCCCCCGACGTGGACGAGGAGGCGCATGTCGGCCCCGTATGGCATGCCGCGCAGCGTGGCGTCCGCGCCGGACACCGCGTGGTGTGCCTCGGCGAGCGTCTGCACGAGCGGATGGGCGGGCGCGATGGCTGCCGGGTCGAACTGCGCCCCCCACCACGTGAGCGTCGGCGGATGGTCGCGGAGCCACGGATCGGCGTCAGCGGCAGCGGCGATCGTGGCCTCGAAGCCCTGCCGGACAGTCGCGGGGTCTTCGTCGGGCCCCACACCGAGGCGCCCCTCGCACGTGAGCCTCTCGGCCACCGTCGACGCCCAGATACCCGCGCGGAGCGTGCCGATGCACAGCGGAAACGGGATGTCGTACGCGGCGAAGAGCGGATCATCGACGGCATCGTTGCGGCGGCGCTCGAAGTCGCGCATCGCCTCGTAGAGCGGCAGATACGCGTCGAATGGGCTGACGCCTTCGGTGCGCAGCGCGCCGTGGGCCGCCCGGCCCGGCACGGTGAGCCGGAAGTTGTACGCGCCGGCCTGTGCCGGGGCCACCATCAGTTCCGTCGGCTCCAGCACGATGGCGCCGTCGCCCGTGTGGCCGCGCTCGATGGCCGCCAGCGTGCCCATGCCGCCGTCTTCCTCCCCGACGACGCTCTGCACCTTGACCGTCCCTGGCACCGTGACGCCCGTGCGCTGTATGGCCCGCACGGCTTCGAGCGCGCAGCCCAGCGCGCCTTTCATGTCGGCCGTGCCGCGCCCGTAGACGCGCCCGTCGGATATCGTCGCCTTCCACGGCGGCACGCTCCACCGCTCGCGCTCGCCGGCGGGCACCACGTCCACGTGGCCGTTCAGGATGAGCGTGGGTCCTTCCCCCGCTCCCACCGCACCGACGACGCCTACCGCCTCGTCCCGCTCAATGTCGGCCGTGTACGCCGGATGCGCGCGCAGCCGGTCCATGTCGATGTCCCAACAGTCGACGTGCATCCCCATCTCATCCATGATCTCCGCCATGCGATGCTGGATGGGCCTC